>DASSYL010000494.1:0-8483 GCA_035703315.1 Candidatus Acidiferrum sp.
TTTTGGCGCTGAGCTCGCGCAAGGGTGTGATGTCGTCGAGTACCCACAGGCCGCGGCCGAAGGTAGAAGCAACAAGGTCGTCGCCGTGGACAGCAAAATCGGTGACCGGGCTGGCGGGTAGATTGAGCTGCAGCGTTTGCCAGTGATCGCCGTCGTCGAACGAAACGTACGCAGCTCTTTCCGTGCCAGCGAAGAGCAGACCTTTGCGTTTGACGTCTTCGCGAACTCCGTCGGCGGGCACGCTTTCGGGGAGGCCAGTCACAATTTTGGTCCAGGTCATGCCGGCGTCTTGCGTACGGAAAACGTAGGGATGATCGTCCCGGCGGACTTTGATAACCGCGAAAGCGGTGTTGGCGTCGTGCGGGGATGCTTCGACGATGGCGACGTCGCTGCCCTTCGGCAGATCGGGAGGCGTGACGTCTTGCCAGGTGTTGGCGCGAAAAAGCTGGATCAAACCGTTTGATGTTCCGACCCAAATCATTCCGTCTTCGCGCGGCGAAGGAGCGATGGTGTGGATCGCGCCCGTGCGGGCAAACTGGGCGGCGTCTTTGTCGGCTTCGGCAGCAGGATCCTGGTCGTCCGGATCGGGCTCGTGGCCTCCGCCCCCTGGCTTTTTGACTTCGGCGGGATGCTGGGGTGAATTGCTGAGGTCTGGGCTGACGACGCTCCACGTGACCGCGCCGTCCGTCGTCTTCAGCAAGTATTGCGCACCGTAGTAAAGCGAATGCGGGTCGCGCGAGGAGTACACGAGCGGCGTCTCCCAAACGGTTTTGTAGTCGGACGGCGGCACATACACCGTGGCGATCTGGCCGGTGATGCGATCCAGGCGCAGCACGGTCCCGAACCAGCCGACGGAATATACGAGATTCGCGTTCAGGGGATCGGGAGCGATGTAGCCGCTTTCAAAGCCGCCGCTGGAAAACCAGTCCCTGTAAGTGATCTGGCCGTAGTCGCTGCGATTAGGCACGACGATGGTGCCGCTGTCTTGCTGCGCGGCATAAGCATGGTAGGGAAATTGATTGTCGGTGGTGACGTGATACAACTGCCCGGTCGCCTGATTAAGCCAGTCTGTCCAAGTCGTTCCGTCATTCACGCTGATGATAGCGCCCTGGTCGGTGCCGAGAATCATACGGTTGGAGTGGTCGGGAGCGATCCAAATAACGTGGTGATCTTCCCCGCTGGGCGCTCCGCGAAACGCGAAAAACGTCCTGCCGCCGTCGTTGGAGCGATAACTGCACGTCTGCATAACGTAGACAACATTTGGCCGGTTCGGATCGACGTAAACCTTGCTGAAATAGCCGCTGCCCAGGATGCGCGGATCGTCCGTGGACTTGCGCCAAGTCGCGCCGGCATCGTCCGACCGAAACAACCCTTGATTCAGGATGGCCAGCACGCTCTTGCCCGATGTGCCCGGCACGACCGCAACACCGATCCGCCCTCGGCCTTTCTCCGGCAGGCCTGCAGCCGCAACCACCGTCCAAGTGCTTCCTTCATCTTGCGAAAGCAGCACTCGCGCTTCGGCAGCAGCGCCCTTTTCTCCCTGTGGCGGCGCGCTTACCGGATAAAGCGCAGCGTAAAGAATTTTCGGATTATCCGCGGCAGAGGTCACATCCGCGACTCCCGCGTTTACGTCTGCTTCTGCGAAATTCTTTTTCCAAGTCTTGCCGCCGTCCGTCGTCTTGTAGAGCCCGCGCGGCTCTTCCCGACCTCTGCCCGAGGCTCCTGCAATCACCACATCCGGATTTTGTGGATCCACAATCAGTCCGTCGAATAGCGTGTTGTCCGCAAGACCCGCGCTGGTCCAGGTTTCTCCGCCATCGGTGGATTTGAATATTCCGCCGCCTTTTCCCTGTTCGCCCGTGGCTACATAAATAATTTTCGAATTGGATGGCGCGACAGCCATCGCGCCGATGGAAGGCACCGGAACGGAATCAAAAATCGGTTTCCAAGTACGTCCGCCGTCATCCGTTTTCCAGACCCCGCCGTTCGGCGTGCCGGCGTAGTACAGATTCGGCTGACCGACCACGCCGTTAACCGTGGTGATGCGTCCGCCTCGATGCGTGCCGAGAAAGCGCCAACGCAGACCAGCGTAAGCGTCCGGCGAGATTTCTTGCGCGTCGGTGGTGGTCGCAACGGCCAGAATTGCGGCAAGGAATATTGTTACAACACAAAACGAATGCAAGCGCAGCGGCAGCGCGGGGCGGCGAACATTCACAGGTCATTTCTCCAGGTGGGGAAAGTGTACTACGGCACGCGCGGGGGCGTCGCGTCGTCTCCGGTGATGAGACGCGCACCACGGCTGAAGGTGAGATACTCGAAACCCCATTGAATGAAGACCAGCACACGGCTTTGGAACTCGACGATGTACATCAGGTGAATGAAGAGCCAGACCAGCCAGGCTGGCAGCCCGGAAAGATGAAAGCCAAAAATATTGGCGACGGCAGCTGCGCGGCCAATCACCGCCATGTCGCCCTTGTCGAAGTAGCGGAACGGTGGCGGCTCCGGCTTCTTTTCCACGCGAGCACGAATGACTTTGGCCGCGTAGGCGCCTCCCTGCATCGCCACTTGCGCGACACCGGGCAACGGCTTGCCATTTTTTCCCAAAGCCAACGCAAGATCGCCCACAACAAAAATGTTCGGATAGTTCGGCAGCGTAAGTTGCGGAGTCACCGGAATACGGCCGATCCGATCCGTTTGCGCCTGGACCCGCTGTGCGAGTTTTTTGCCGAACTCGTTGATGGTCACGCCGCCGGCCCACAGCACGGTTTTCGCACGCAAAGACTCGCTTCCGGCCGGCCGTTCGAGTGTCACGCCGTCGTCATCGATGCGCGTGACTTTGACACCTTTCAGGATTTCTACTCCCAGGCGGGAAACCAGTTTCTCCGCCTTGGCAGAAAGATCTTCCGGAAACGCCGGCAAGATTCTCGGGCCGCCCTCCACCAAAAGGATGCGTGCTTCACTGGGGTTGATATTGCGGAACTCGTGCCGCAGCGTTTCATTGGCAATTTCCGCGAGCGCGCCCGCAAGCTCCAATCCTGTTGCGCCCGCGCCCACAATCACGAACGTCAGCCATGCGCGAACGTCCTCTGGCGTCTTAGCGCGCTCGGCACATTCAAAGGCCAACAAAATCTTGTGGCGGATGGCGGTGGCTTCTTCCACCGATTTAAGGCTGGGAGCCGCTTCCCGCCAGGAATCGTTTCCGTAATACGAAGTCTGCGACCCAGTGGCCACGATCAGCGAATCGTATTCAAACTCCGCACCGTCTTTCAGCTTGATGCGATTCCGATCTGGGTCAATGTCCGCCGCTTCGCCGAGCAGTACTTCCGTATTTTTCTGCTTGCGCAAAACACTGCGTAAGGGCGCCGCGATTTCCCCCGGCGACAGCGACCCAGTAGCGACCTGATACATCAACGGCTGAAACAAATGAAAATTGCGGCGGTCGAATAGTTTTACTTGTACTGACGCGCGCTTGAGTTTTTGAGCGGCAAGCAGCCCTCCGAAGCCGCCACCCAAAATGATGACCCGATGCTGATCTGGCATGAACTCTCCCAGAAATCCGGCGCGAGGCTAAGCGGCGGTTTTCCATACTCCCGGTATGGTATTCGCGCAGCGCGGACACTTCCCTTCTTTCAAACGATTTGCTTCAACCTTGTGCCACGAACGCTCGATTAAAATGCTGCCGCATGCTGGACAATAGGTATTAGCCGCGTCGCTGAAAATGTTTCCTTCATACACAAAATGCAAGCCCACATCCAGCGCGATTTGGCGCGCCCGGTGCAGCGCTTCTGGGGGAGTCTTCGGTTTGTCGCGCAGCTTGAAGTCCGGATGAAACGCTGTAAAATGCAGCGGAACATCGGGACCCAGGTACTGCAAGATCCAATCGGCCAGCTTGCGCGTCTCTTGCGGATCATCATTCAGCGTCGGAATCATCAGGTTGGTCAGTTCAAACCAGACGGGCGTTTCATTTTTCAAGAGCAGCAGTGTGTCCAACACTGGCTGCAAGTGCGTAAGTGTGATTTTTCCGTAGAAGTTTTCCGTGAACGCCTTTAAATCTACGTTCGCCGCATCGATGTGGTCGTAAATATCGTGAAACGCTTCGCGCGTGATATAGCCGTTGGTCACCATCACGGTTTTCAGCCCATAGGGCTTTGCAGCCTTGCAAATTTCAATGATGTATTCACCCCAAATCGTGGGTTCGTTGTAAGTGAACGCCAAGGAATTGCAACCGTAACGAAGCGCCAGCAGCGGAACTTCTTCTGGAGGAACGTCCCGCGCGTTCACCTGATCCTGCCTGGACTTGGAGATATCCCAATTCTGGCAAAAGAAGCAGCCCATATTGCAGCCGGCGGTTCCCATACTGAAGACGGCCGTGCCCGGCAGAAAGTGATTCAGAGGCTTTTTCTCGATGGGGTCAACCTGTAGGGCGGCGGGAGCGCCATAGCCCAGGCTATAGAGCTTTCCTTCGTGGTTTGTGCGGATGAAGCAGAAACCCGCCTGGCCACGTCCGATGTGGCAGTGCCGGGGGCAAAGATAGCAGTGGACCTTACCGTTCGGCTCTGCTTCCCACCACTGCGCCTCGTGCAGCTCCGGCGAAACCTGGAGGATGTTCAAATCCGTCATACGCGAATCCTCCTCTAGGACGAGTATACCCCCGGGCAGGGTCAGGGATACTGCACACATGCTTCGCGCAAGATGCTAGGCTGTGATCAAAGACGGGAGAAATGTATGAAACTGACGGAATTGTTCTTGAGCCAGCTGCAATCAGAAGAAGGCAGTACTCGGAAGGTTCTGCAGCAAGTTCCCGAAGGACGCAACGACTGGAAGCCGCATGAAAAGTCCATGCCCTTAGGCTATCTGTCGGCGCTGGTGGCCGGCATGCCCGGATGGATCGAGTTCATGGTGAATCGCGATGAGCTGGACATTGCGTCGCCCGGTGGAGCACAGTTCAAACCTCAAGTTCCGGACACCAACCGCGAGTTACTCGCAGGCTTCGAGCAAAGCTTGGCCAAGGCGCGCGCTGCATTACAGGCGACCACCGACGAGCACTTGCTGAAGCCCTGGAAATTCGTGGTGGCCGGACACGTCGCGGACGAACGTCCCCGCTACATGATGATTCGCGACGCAGTCTTCAGCCACATGGCGCATCACCGTGGACAACTGACAGTCTATTTGCGTTTGAATGAAGCGAAGGTTCCGTCCGTCTATGGCCCGTCCGCAGACGAGCGCTGAAAAAGCGATGAATTAGGTTGCGCGTGGTCTCGAGCGCGCCTGAAAGCATCGGCGTTCGGCGGCCCAGTCCACAAAATTCTGCATCTGGTGGCGGTACTTCCACAGAATTTTCAGGAATTGCGCCGCGCCAGCACCTTCCGCCTCGGCTCCAAGGAAGGTTTCCAAACGCCAACGAAGGTACGGGCTATCCCAGGGACGGAGCCGGAAGCCGCGCGCGGCAATCCAGTAGTAGCTCAGAGCATTCCACATAAAAGGTAGATGCCGGAAGACGACCGTTTGCGCTTCACAACGGCGCAGTACTCAGTTTAGCTCAGCGGGGCCGAAAGATGTTCGTGCACCAAAATCCAGTGCACGCCGCGCTTTTCCCAAATTCCCGTGTAGCGGATTTCGTATTCTGACGTTTTTCCATCTTTTCCCGTCGTGCTGAGGTGCATCGTGACGGTCGTCCAAGCGATCATGCCGCGCTTGGTTACTTTCAGGTCTTTGCCCGCCGTCAGTTTCGCCGCACTCAAATTGTCGAAAAATTCTTTCTGCACGCCGGCGCGATACTCTTTCCAGTTGTGATAGGAGAACGGCGCAACGTCGTAGAAAACGACGCCTTCTTCTTGCGCGTAGTATTTAGCGGCGATGTCGGGATTGCCGGAGCTCCACGCCGCGCAATAGTCGTCGATTAACTTGCGGAAAGTCGCCTCTTCTGTGGCTTTTTGCTGGGCGCGCGCGCCAACAAAGGTCAGCGATCCCCCGAACAGCGCCAGCACCACGTATAGCACCCATTTCCAACTGTGGGATCGAAAAGACACTGGCCTGGACGTGTCCGAACTCATACTCAGATACTCCTCAAAATTAGGATGACCTGCCCCAGAAGCGGAAAAGTGCCCCCTACGCTAGCCGCAAGCCTCACGATTTGCAAGCGTTATCCCCCCAAACTCCGCAAATCTCCCCGTACGCTGCTGAAATTCAGAACCTTCGGTAGGCGCACGCCGGAGTCCAGCCGTCATTCGCCGGTAGGTGGACTCTGTCCGCCGAAAGGCCGATGTACGGCTGCGGCGGTGTTCCTAATCTGGACCTGCCCGTGAGGAATAGCGGGAGAGGAGGCGGCAATGGTCGCGGTACTCGAAGGCAGCGCGGATCGGAAACAGAACGCGGGGCGAGTGCTGCTCACAATCGGCGGCATTGCGTTGTTGGCACAATTGTGGGCGCTATGGCTGGAGGCCGGTTCAGTATGGAGCCGAAGCGCCGCGGAATCCCTAGGCTGGCTCGGCGCGCTGGGTCTGGCCATGCTGCAGATGGTGGATTTCATCGCGTGGAATCCGAATGGGATATTGCTGAGTGTGGTGCGCCTGCTGCTATTATGCTGGCCCGTGGCGTTGATGATGGTGGGAGCGGCCCTTTCGCGCGGAGCGAACTAAACCATGCGGCAAAGACATCCAGGAAAGGCGTTTTGACAGTGGTACAAGGAAAATCGGATGGACATGGACAATGACGAAAAAAAATGGGGCAAGCCTCCCGCGTGGAAGGCGCATGAAGAGATGCGCGACAAGGTGATGCGCCAAGTGCACGACGGCGTGAGCGCCCGGATGCGGTGCGGCTCCAAGCGTGGCATCGGCGGACTCATTCCTGGCGCGGTCATCCTCGCGGTCGGCGTGATTTTTCTGCTGGACAGTCTCGGTTATGTGCGCGCGCGCCATTTCTTCCAGTTCTGGCCCATGATTCTGATCTTTATAGGCGCCTCCAAGATTGCCCGTCACGATTCGCGAGTCTGGGGCGTTCTGCTGGTTTTGTTCGGCCTTTTCGTCCAATTGAGCAACCTCGGAATCGGCAACTTTACGTGGAACCAGTTCTGGCCGTTGCTGCTGATTGCCGCTGGCGCTATGGCGATGTGGAGCGCCATCCAGGCTCGCAAGGCGATGTCCAAGGCACCGGAGGGCAACGCCGATCCACGCAATACTCTCGACGAAAGCGCGATTTTTGGAGGCGTGGAAAAGCGTTTGAACAGCCGCGAGTTTCGCGGCGGCCGTTTGCAAGCCATCTTTGGAGGCATCGAGCTCGATCTGCGCGACGCCGATATGACAGAAAGCGAAGCCGTGATTTACGCGAACGCGATCTTCGGCGGCATTGAGATGCGCGTTCCCGACACCTGGTTCGTGGCGGCGCGGGGACAGGGAGTCTTTGGCGGTTTTTCGGACTCCACGCGTTTCTCGCCCCCTGCCGATCCCGATAAGCCCAAAAAGACCTTGATCGTCCTCGGCACTTCGCTGTTTGGAGGCGTGGAGATCCGCAACTGAGGCGGCCATGGCGGACTCCGTAAAATCGAGCCACGTTTTCCCGGGGCGCATCAATCAGTACGAGTGGATTGGCGTCGCGCTAGTTCTGATTCCGGCGCTGGCGACACTCGGCAACTTATCATGGGTGAACAGCACGGCTCTCGGCGTTCCGTTGGCACTGTTCTCGCTCTTTATTCCCCTAGCCGCTGGATTCGTTTGCAAGTTTACGCCGCTGGATCGATCCGCTTTGTGGCGCACTGTGCTGACGCATGTGATGGCTGCGCAGGTCCTAAGCTTTTTGTGGACGCTGATCGCGACTCCTTTCGCGAGAGCGCTGAGTTACATTCCGCAGTTTCACGGGCTGGACAGACAGTTCTCTCCCAACCTTTGGATTGTTTATGTCACCGGTTCGCTGGTCTACCTGATGTCCATTGCTTTCCAGTACGTAGTGATCGCGCAGAAGGCGGCGAGAGCGGTGGAACTTCGTGCCGTGGAAACGAGTATGCTGGCCCGCGACGCGGAATTGCGCGCTCTGCGCGCGCAGATCAATCCGCATTTCCTTTTCAACAGCCTGAATTCAATCAGCGCTCTCACCAGTATCGATCCAGCGCGCGCCCGCGAAATGTGCCTGCTCCTGGCCGACTTCCTGCGCTTGACGCTCGGCATGGGAGAAAAACATGTCATCCGCTTCTCCGAGGAACTCGATCTGCTGGAAAAATTCATGGCCATTGAAAAAGTACGCTTCGGCGAACGCTTGCACATGGAAGAGAACATTGAAGAAGAAGCGAAGCTCTGCCAGATTCCGGCACTGCTCCTGCAGCCGCTGCTGGAAAACGCCGTGAGCCATGGAATTGCCTCGATGGCGGACGGCGGCTCGATTCGACTGCAGGCCCAAGTGCAAGACGGCAGGTTGGGGATCATGGTGGAAAACGACAGGGATGATGAAGCTCCACCGAGGCGAAAGAACGGTGTCGGGCTCAAGAATGTCCG
>DASSYL010000541.1:0-2169 GCA_035703315.1 Candidatus Acidiferrum sp.
AGTCACCGCAGCGGAAGCTGCCCAGGGAGCTCGCGCCGCTTCTCGCAAACTAGCGGTCCTCACTGAACAGAAACGCAACGAAACCTTGTTGCTGGCGGCAGAACGGCTGGAAGAAAACGAAGGACAGATAGTGGCGGCAAATGCGGAAGACGTTCACGCAGCGGAATTGCTGCTGCGCGCTGGAAAAATGTCGCAGGCGATGCTGGCGCGCCTGCGCGTCACGGAAAGATCTGTCGCGGACATGGCCGAAAAGGTCCGCAGCGTGGTGCATCTGCCCGATCCGCTCGGACGCAAACTCAGCGTCACGGAACTCGATACGGGCCTGGTTCTCAGCAAAGAAAGTTGTCCTCTCGGGGTTGTCGCCGTGATCTTTGAGTCGCGGCCGGATGTTATCCCGCAGGTTGCTTCCCTGGCGCTGAAATCCGGCAACGCCATTTTGCTCAAGGGCGGCAGCGAAGCGTCACACACAAATCAAGTGCTGACGGCGATCTGGCACGCAGCGCTGCAGGAAAGCGGCATCCCACACGGCGCGGCGCAGCTCCTGCATTCGCGCGCGGACGTGATGGACTTGCTGCAGTTGGAGCGCGACGTAGACTTGCTCATTCCGCGCGGCGGCAAAGACTTCGTCGAGACGATTTCGCGCCAGAGCCGCATTCCTGTACTCGGCCATGGCGAAGGAATCTGCCACATATACATTCACGCCGCGGCGGACTTGCAGAAAGCCGAGCGCATCGTGCTGGACGCGAAGACGGACTATCCGGCCGCTTGCAACGCGGCGGAAACTTTGCTGGTCGACGCAGCAGTAGCACCGCAATTTCTGCCCCGCGTGATCGAAAAGCTGCGTGCCGCCGGCGTCGAAGTCCGCGGTTGCGAACGCACGGGAGCTATCATTTCGTCGGGTATCGATGCTGCCTCAGAACGAGACTGGGCCACGGAATATGGCGATTTAATCTTGTCGGTGAGAGTCGTGGACGGGCTGGACGAGGCGATCGCGCACATCCATCAATACGGCAGCAGCCACACTGAAGCAATCATCACGGAAGACGCTGCCGCCGCGGAGCGGTTTCTGAATGAGGTAGACGCTGCCGGCGTCTACCACAACGCTTCAACCCGTTTCGCCGACGGCTACCGCTACGGGCTAGGCGCTGAAGTCGGCATCAGCAACGGCAAGCTGCACGCCCGCGGCCCCATGGGACTCGACGGCCTCACCACCTACAAATACAAGCTCCGCGGCTCCGGCCAGACCGCAGCCGACTACAAATCCGGCAAGAAGTTCACCCACCGCCCGCTGTGAACGTTGAAGATTCGGTCAATGCAACAATGCCGGCGCGGTTATTTGTGCCCGATCCGGAAAACCAGATGAGCGGAAAATTGAATGTTACTTTGCCGCTCATTTAGAAAATCGGTCGTAATGTAGTCGCCCTGCAAGCGAACGGCGAATCGCGGATTGATTCCTATGTCCACACCACCGCCGGGCGCAACCATAAACCTGGTCGAATCCTGCGATATCCCCTGGTAGCCGGCGCTGGCGCGAAAAGCGCCGAGTTGCACGTGGGCGAATGGAGTAATGCGCTCGAATTTCCGGTAGGCAAAAACAGGGCCGAACGAATACGTCTGAGCCGTGACATGCACACCGCCCGTATTCCCGCCAAAGGCGTTGATCTCCAGCCTGGCGCCAAACCAGTTGTTCATATTCTCCTGTAGTGCGCCTCCTCCGCCATCGAGGCCGAAGCTATTGCTACCGGCATTCGCAATCAGGTGCGAATAACCTCCACTGACCTCCCACTGCGGAGTTTGCTGCGCCATCGCGGGCAGGCAAGTCAGGAAAAACGCCAGAATCAACCAGGTCGCACGTTTCATTACGTTGTTTCCTCCAAAGTCGTTACTGTCGCGGCGCAAAAATCACTTCCCGATCGAATGAACGCTCGTTCCGCTTCGTGCTTCACTTGATTTGCAGATTGACGGGTATGGAATGTGCTGTAGTTCCCGCCGAAGCTGTAATGACGAGTTGGTAGTTCCCTGCCGGCGTACCTGAACCGGAGGAATTGGCCCCCGTTCCGCCGTTACATGCGCTCATCAGCAACAACGGCAGGAGCAAAAGCAGGCATGCGGACGCCAGCCCCCGGCGCGGCGCGGGCAACATGCGGATCGCCAGGGCCAGAAGCGCCA
>DASSYL010000239.1:0-10359 GCA_035703315.1 Candidatus Acidiferrum sp.
GCGCTGGGTTGGCTTTGATGTCCGACGTGATCTCCAGCAGCTCGCGCGAATGGGCCGGGCTCCATTCCGCTCCGGTAAGCAGATCGTTGGTTTCTTGCGCCGGAATCGCCAGTATAGTCGTTGCCATTTTCACCTCGAAACTGATGCCGCGGATTTGGCCACCGGCGACGGAGTCTTCGTTTCGGAAGTCTCCGTTACCGGGACCGCTCGCGGGGTTTGTAGCAAAACGGTTTCAAACAGATGCAAAAATTCGCGCACCTGCGCCTTGCTGACCAGAAACGGCGGCAGCAGGCGAATCGTAAAATCGTGCGTGCAGTTGATGAGCAAGCCCTGCTTCAGTGCTTCCGCAACGAACGAGGCGCCTTCGACGGAAAGCTCCACGCCGAACATGCACCCTTCACCGCGAATCTCTTTGATGAAGTCGCACTTGCTCTGCAGCTTCTTGAGGCCGGCGTGCAATTCTTCGCCACGTTCGCGCACGTTTTCGAGCAGCTTCTCGCCTTCGATGATTTCCAGAAATTCCAGCGCCACCGAGCAAATCATCGGGCCGCCGCCGAAAGTCGTGCCGTGCAGTCCGGGCGATACCCGCGACGCAACCGTTTCATTGGTCAAAATAGCGCCCAGAGGAAGTCCCGCTGCGAGCGGCTTGGCTACCACGGCAATGTCCGGCCTGGAGGAAAATTTCTGGTATGCGAAATAACGGCCTGTCCGGCCCAGTCCACACTGAATTTCATCGGCAATCAGCAGTGCGCCATGCTTCGTCGTCAGAGCCCGCGCTTTCTCCCAAAACTCTTGCGTGACTGGATAAATTCCGCCTTCGCCCTGAATCGTCTCCAGAATTACGGCGCAGACCGTCTCGTTAAACTTGGTTTCCAGATCCGTTACGTCGTTAAACGCAACAAACTCGACCCCGGGCACCAGCGGAGCGAAAGGCAGCCGGTATTTCTCCGTGGCCGTCACGCTGACCGCACCAAAAGTTCTGCCATGGAACGAATTCTGCAATGCCAAGATGCGTGTTTTTGCCGGAGCCGTTGAACCCTGCGCCGGCCGGCCACACAAGCGCGCCAACTTCAGCGCCCCATCAATCGCTTCCGTTCCGCTGTTTGCAAAAAATGCCCGGTCGAGTCCGGACCACTCGCTTAATTTCTTCGCCAGCGGCCCTTGAAACTCGTTGTGGTACAGATTCGAAAAATGGATCGCGTGACCCGCTTCGCGCCGAATCGCGCGCACAATCCGCGGGTGCGCGTGGCCCAGCGCGTTTACGGCAATGCCGCCGAGAAAATCCAGATATTTCTTCCCCGTGGAGTCGAAGACGTACGCGCCCCGCCCGTGCGTAAAGACGATGGCCGGCCGCTTGTACGTCGGCAACAGGAACTTTTCCGCAATTGCGATGGCTTCCGCGAACTTACCTTCCTTCTGTCTTTGCCGGCCGCGCGAAATGGAGGGCCCCGACCGATTTTTCTTGAACTTGCTCATTACGCCGCCGAGAGCGCGGCGGGCGCGCTCATGGTGATTGGTTCGCGCAGCACGCGCGTTCCTGGCGCGTTCGGAGAAGGCCCGTCATTCGCCGCGCGCACCGCCGCCAGCAATCCTTCCGACAGCGTGCCGCCGACGATGTGTACTGTGCGAACCCCGCCTTCCAGCGCGCGTTTCGCCGCCTCCAGTTTCAACACCATTCCGCCGGCGACCACTTTGCTCTGAACCAGCGGGCCCACCTCGCCGCAGGCCAACACTGGGACGATTCGGTCGCCGTCCAAAACGCCCTGCACGTCGGTCAGGTAAATCAACTGATCCGCCTGCAAATATTCCGCACACGCCGCGGCCATGTGGTCGGCATTGATGTTGTAAAGCTCGCCGTCCGTCCCGAGTCCAAGACAGGCAGCGACCGGAAGCAGTCCCGCGTTCCACATCGACGCCAGCAATTCCGTGTTCACTCCCGTCAAATACCCGACGTAGCCGAGGCTGCCCTCCACATCGTTGTGCACCAGCCGCTCCGCCCGAAAGCACTCCGCATCCGCAGCTGAAATTCCGATGGCCGGCTGTCCGGCCGCCGTGATCGCCGCCGACAGTTGCTTATTCAACAGGCCCGCGAACACCATCACCGCCACATCGCGCGTCTCGCGATCCGTGACCCGCAATCCCGCGACGAATTTGCTCTCGATACCCATGCGCCTGAGCGTAGCCGTGAAAACTCTTCCGCCGCCATGCACCACGAGAATCTCGTGACCCTGTCTCGCCAGCGTGGCCACCTGCCCCGCCAGCGACTTTATCGTCTCGGCGTCTTCCAACAATGCACCCGCAAATTTGATGACAATTTTCATTGCAGCCCCGTTTGCTCCTCAATTCCCAAAAGATGATTCCAGTTCTGCACGGCCTGCCCCGCCGCGCCTTTTCCAAGATTGTCCAGGCACGACACCACAACCAGCCGCCGCCCGCTCGAATCCAATGCAAAACCGATATCGCAGAAGTTCGTACGCGCCACGTGCTGCAACTCCGGCAACGCTCCGGCCTTCCATATCCGCACCATCGGCCGCCCCGCATAAGTCTTCCGCAAAAGCGCCTCCACCGACTCCGATGAGCGCGGCTCGTTCAGCGTCACGTAAATCGTCGAAAGAATTCCGCGCGCCAGCGGCAGCAGGTGCGTCGAAAAAATCACGCGCTCTTCGGCCAGACCTGTGTGCTCCAGAATTTCCGGCGTGTGCCGGTGCGCAAACAGGTTATAGGCCTTGAAATTTTCATCCAGCTCCGAGAATTGCAGGTCGCGCCGCAATTCTTTGCCCGCGCCCGTCGCTCCCGACTTGCAATCGCACACCACGCTCGTTCCGCTGGCGATCCAGCCGGCATCGGCTAGCGGCCGCACCGCCAAAATCACGCTCGTCGCATAACACCCCGGATTGGCAATCATCCGCGCCGAAGCAATCTCCTTCGCATAAAACTCCGGCAAACCATACACCGCTCCACCCAGCCACGCTGTGTGCGGCGTCGACAATTTGTACCAGCGCCGAAACGTCTCCGCCTCGCGAAAACGGAACGCCCCGCTCAAATCCACCGCGCGCATTCCGGCTTCCAACAGCTTCGGCGCCAGCTCCGCCGAAGCTTCATGCGGTGTCGCCAAAAACGCGGTCCCCGCTCCGCTTTCCGCAATGGCTTCCGCCGACAGCGCCTTCACCGGCGCTTGTCCCCATCCCCGCAGCTGCGGAAACAGCTCCGTCAGGCAACGCGCCCCTTGCGGCTCGCGCACATAAAAGGTCAATTTCTCCGCCGCCGGATGCCGCAAAAGTATTTTCGCCAGCTCAAACCCCGTATAGCCGGAGACACCTACCGCCGCGATGTTTTTTGGATTTTTCATTCTATGAAGCGCGGCCGCGCAAAGGACGGCTGAGGAGCGATTCGATCTTCTGCTGCAGCGACGCACGCTGCTTTTTGTTCGATGTAATAATCAGTACGGTATCGTCGCCGGCGATGGTTCCGGCGATCTCCGGAAATTTCGCTCCATCCACTGCGGCAGCCAGAGGTTGCGCCCCGCTCGGCGGCGTTTTCAGCACCAACAGGTTTTCCGCCGGACGGATGTCCAGCAAAAACTCCCCCAGTGCCCGCGCCAGTGGCGGCATCGGCGCGATTTCTTCCACCAGCGCCGTCGCCAGCCGGTAGCCCTCCGGCGTCTTCACGAGTTTCAGCTCCTGCAAGTCGCGCGAAAGCGTCGCCTGCGTCACGCGCAGGCGCTGCGTCCATAAACGCCGGCGCAACTCCTCCTGGTTCGCGATGCGTTCCGCGGTCACCAGTCGCAGGATTTGCCCGTGCCGGAATGTCTTGGCGCTAGCCATATACAATGGTCAGAAACTCCACTGCATAAAAATACAGGCGCTTGAATAAAATTGTCAATAGCTTTTTCACCCCGCCGAGCTGCGCACCTGCGCCATTCCCCCTGCTTACGTCCAGCGCACATCCTCGCCGAACGCTCTGGCTTTTTCGTTCGTCCTGTGGCTACCTTTCTAAATAGCCATCCAATGCCCACTTCCTGTCACATTGCAGGCTGCAAGAGCACCGCGCCTCATGCTCTCGAAGAGCAGCAGCTCTGCGTTCTTCATTACACGTTGTCTTTGGAATCTAGTTGCTCGGAAATGCGCCGCGAAACCGCGCTTGGCAATGCTCCGCACGACCGCCAGCGTGAAATCATGCGCTTCATCACCGAAAGCGGGGAAAAGTTGGCACGCGTCGCCACCAGCGGCATGGCCCTCACCGACGACTTGAAAGCCCGCATCCTCAGCACTTTTCTTACGCTGATGAATCTGCGCGAAAACCTCGATCGCGCGTCCATGCGCACCCCGCCAGGCCGCAGCGGCGTCTTCCGCTAGCCCCGGCTCGGCAACTCTGCCTCGGTTGCTTTTATAACAGTTGCTTTCAGCTTCGCGGGAAGGCCCAGACTCTCACGCCCCGATATACCGCGCATACAAAGTCCGCGCCACTGCCGGGTTCGTCGAACCCTTCAAAATCGCCCGCCCGTCACCAAACACCGTCATCTCGTACGGTGGCACGCTGAATTTCAGCAAAAAGTCGTTCTGCCGTACCGCCAGCCCTGCCGCCGACAAGCTCGCTTGCAGCGCCGCCAGGTCCAGCGAGCGCCTTCGTTCATGAATCTGCACCGAGTCCCGCCCGCACATCGTGATCTGCGGCTGCGCTTCGCCTTCCAGATAGGAAAATTCTCGCCGGCCGCACGCCCTGCAGTTCGCATTGCGCGCCGCTGGTACCGATTGCATCCTTCCGCTCCACACATCGTAGGAAACCAGGCGCCCATGCAGGGCCTCGGTGTGCCCCGACAAAAATTTCAGCGCCTCCGCAGTTTCCAGCGACGATACCAGGCTCACAGCCGGGCCCAGCACGCCCACGGTATCGCAAGTCTCTTCCAACAGCGCTTCGCCATCGGGAGTTTCCATCAGGCAAGCCAGACACGCCGTCTCGCCTGGCCGAATCGCAAACGTAACCCCGTAACTCCCCACCGCCGCCGCGTAAATCCACGGTTTCCCCGCGTGCACCGCATAATCGTTCAACAGAAACCGCGTTTCGAAATTGTCCGTACCATCCAAAATCAGCTCGAACCCGTCCAGCAACTGCTCAACATTCCGCGGCGTTAAATCCGCCACCACTCCCTCGATTTGAATTTCCGAGTTCAGTAGCCGCAGCTTGCGCTCCGCCGCCACCGCCTTCGGCAAGCTCTCGCGCGCATCGCTTTCGTCAAACAACGTCTGCCGTTGCAGATTTGACGGCTCCACAAAATCGCGGTCAATCACCCGCAATCGCCCCACTCCGGCCCGCGCTAGCAACTGCGCCGTGGCCGCTCCAATCGCTCCGCAGCCCGCCACCACCGCGCTCGATTCCAGCAGCCGCCGCTGTCCTTCTTCTCCCATCCCGGAGAAGAGCATCTG
Source organism: Candidatus Acidiferrum sp. (assembly GCA_035703315.1). Taxonomy (GTDB): domain Bacteria; phylum Acidobacteriota; class Terriglobia; order Acidiferrales; family UBA7541; genus Acidiferrum. The sequence goes on from DASSYL010000239.1 coordinate 5,424, forward strand.
CCGAGAGTATCGCTCCCAATTCGGGTTAGTTCTCAGGTGATTGCCCGCTTTAGGTCCCCGCTCGCTCACCTCACGATGATAGCGCCAATGAAGCTTCCTTCGAGGGGCTCCGCAGCGCTTTCTGCGAGGCGGAAGCGGGCAACGCCCCTGTGCTACGCTTCGTCTGAGCAAATTGGGGGCATGAGGGCGGATGGTGTGAGATTGCGGTGCGGCGCGGTGCTCGCGGCGCTCCTCTGCGGAGGAGTGCCCGCCAACCTTTACGGACAACAAGCAGCGTCCCCTGCTCCCGTTGCGGAACAGTCGTCGCTTCTCGTTACCGAATTTCGCGTAGTTACCGCGGACGGCCAGGTCCTGCGCGTCGCCGGAAACCCCATCTCGCTCGAAATCGGCAAGCCCCTTGACCCGGCGCAAGTCGCAGCCAGCCTCAAAGCTCTCTATCGATCCGGAAAATTTTCCGATATCCGCGCGGTTTCGCGGAAAGAAGAAGGTGGCGTCCGCATCGATTTTGTCGTCCGCGAAAATCTGTTCTTCAACCAACTGATCCTTCTCGGGCTTAAACCTCCTCCCACGGAAGCTTCGGCCGCCGCGGCCATGCAAATCGCACTCGGCGACGTCTTCCGCAAAGAGACCCTCGCAGACGCTCTCGAGCGCCTGCGCACCCGCATGCAGGAAGAAGGCTTCTACAACGCCAAGCTCGATGCCGAACTCCGCCCGCACCCTGCCGAACACCAGATGGACATCCTCGTCCACATTCAAACTGGAGTGCGCGCGCGTGTCGGTACCGTTCATCTCACGAACAATACCGAATACCCCGACAAGGAAATCCTCTCCCGGCTGAAAATGAAGCCCGGTGCGAATATCACCACCACGCGCATTCAGAACGGCACCAACCGCATCCGCAAATTCCTCATCAAGAAGGGGCACCTCACCGGCCGGGCCGCCGTCCGCCGTGGTGCCTATGACGCCGCCAAGAACACTGTGGACTTCACGCTCGATGTTTCCGAAGGCGCTCGCGTCAAAGTCGAAGTCGCAGGAGCAAAGCTCTCGGGCAGCGAGCTGAAAAAACTCGTTCCCATCTACCAGGAAGGCTCGGTGGACGAGGATCTCCTAGAAGAAGGCAAGCGCAACATTCGGGAGCGTCTCGAGCGCGAAGGCTACTTCGACTCCAACGTCGAATACACCTCCGCCGTGCGCGAGGTGCAAAACAAATTATGGCATGGCGAAGAGCAGGTCATCACTTACAACATCGAGCGCGGCGATCGCCACAGGCTGATCGGCATCGAAATTACCGGCAACCACTACTTCGACGACGAACTGCTCTCCAGCCGCCTGCAAATTTACAAAGCCGCCTTCGGTTCACGCGGAAGATTCAGCCGCCGCCTGCTTGAAAACGACCGCCAGTCCATGGAGGGACTGTACCGCTCCAACGGTTTCGCGGCCGCCACGGTCGTCGCCCAAGTGAACGACAACTACGAAAAAAAAGAAGGCAATCTGTTCATCCGCTTCGTCATCAATGAAGGCGTTCAGACGCGGGTCGGCGATTTGCGCATCGAGGGCAATCAGGCTTTCGGACAGGAAGAGCTGCTCGCCGTCATCGCTTCAAGTCCGGGCCAGCCTTACTCCGATGCCAGCGTCGGCAGCGATCGCGCCAACGTTCTGGCCCTTTATTTCAATGAAGGCTTCCCGCAAGCCACTTTCGAGTCCACTGTCGAGCCTCTCAACCCGCAACCCGGCCCGGAAACTTCTCCGAACATCTTGCAGGACAAATCCAAGGAAACTCGCGCCGACAAGAAAGTTGCTCAAGTCCAGCGGGACTCCGTCCGCATCATCTATAAAATCCACGAAGGTCCGCAAACTCACGTCGGCCGCGTTCTTCTCACCGGCTACGATCACACGCACTCCAACGTGATTCAGCGCGAAGTTCAGGTCAAGCCCGCGCAGCCCCTGCGCGAAGGCCAGGTCGTCGACTCCCAGCGCCGCCTGTATAACCTCGGCGTCTTCAATCGCGTAACCATCTCGCCGCAAAATCCCGCCGGCACCGATCCCGAAAAAGACATCGTCGTGCTGGTCGAAGAAGCCAAGCGCTACACCATCGCCTACGGCGGCGGTTTCGAAGTGCAGCGTCTCGCCAGCACGACTAACCCCACCGGCGGCGAAATCCAGGGATCGCCGCGCGGTATTTTCGAAATCAGCAAACTCAATCTCACTGGGCGCGCCGATTCGCTCTCGCTAAAAATTCGCGGCAGCACGCTGCAAGGGCGCGCTCTTCTCGGCTACAGCGCGCCCGGCCCTTTCGGCGATCCCAAACTCAGCTTTCAGGCCACCGCCTTTGCCGAACGAACTCGCGACATTAATACCTTCACCGAGACCCACTACGAAGGCTCGGTCCAGCTCACCGATCAGGAGTCCCACGCCACCACGGTTCTCCTCCGCTATAGCTTCCGTAAAGTTCTTGTCTCCAACCTCAATATTCCTCCGGAGGAAATTCCCCTTTTCCAGCAGCCCACTCTCGTTTCTGAATTCAGCGCTTCCTGGGTCCGCGACACGCGTGACAACCCCGCCGACGCCACCAAGGGCTGGCTCAACAGCGCCGACGTCGCCATTGCCGACACTTACATCGGTTCCAGCGCCAGCTTTCTTCGCTTCCTCTACCAAAATTCCTCTCACCACCCCATCAAGCGGCGTTTCAGCTTTGCGCGCTCTGTTCGCGTAGGCGTTCTTGCTCCTTATCGCGACACCGTTTCCCTGACTTTTCCCGCTCCCACCGTCGAACCTCTCCCCCGCGTCATCCCTCTTCCCGAGCGCTTCTTCGCCGGCGGCGGCACATCTCTACGCGGCTTTGCCTTGAACCAGGCTGGCCCGCGCGACTCCATCACTGGTTTTCCCGTCGGCGGCCAGGCTTTGCTCGTGTTCAATCAGGAGTTTCGCTTTCCCATGCACCTGCCCTGGGTTGGCAACAAAGTCGGCGGCACGCTTTTCTACGACGGCGGCAACGTTTTCAGCGAGTTCAACAAAATCAATCTGCACTGGAGCACTCCCAAACCGGTCTTCGATCCCGCCAATCCCAAGCAGTGCCTCTTCAACTGCACCAACGAGCTCAGCTATTTTTCTCACACCATTGGCGTGGGCGCGCGTTACGCTACTCCGGTCGGCCCCATTCGCGTGGATCTGGGCTACCAATTGAACCGCCCCAACTTTGTCATTCCTATTGAGTGCCCGGACGGCACTACACCCGTCACTTGCCCGACCGGCTCGCTGGGCTTCAAGTCCACCAAGCTTCCCGGCTTGCAGGTCTTCTTCAGCCTGGGATCCAGCTTCTGATGCGCATCGTGGCTCCAATTCGGCCGGTCTCTTTCCTGCTGGCTCTATTTCTCTCCGGTGCTTGGTTCGTCCTGGCGCAGGAATTGATCGATCGGGTTGTCGCCCGCATCGAGAACGATGTCATCCTTCTCAGCGATATTCGCCTGCTTGCCCACTACCAGTTGCTGGTTGAAGGCAAGGCCGAGAGCGACTCCGAAATTCTGGACCGCCTGATCGACCAGTGGATCGTCCGCAATGAAGCAACGGTCGCGCAAACCCCGCAGCCATCCGACGCCGATATCGATCGCGCCTTGCAACGCCTGGTGCAAGGCTTCTCTTCCAGGGAGGATTTCGAGGCGCGTCGCAAGCTCGCCGGACTCACCGACGCCGGCATTCGCCGCGTCACTGCCGACCAGCTTTTTCTCAACAGCTATCTAGATTCGCGTTTTCGCCCCACCGTGCAAGTCGACGAGAAAGCAATACAGGATTTCTACAAAAACGCTTTGCTGCCCCGCGCGCAGGCTCGCGGTACCAACCCGCCGACCTTCGACGCAGCGCACGATTTTATCCAGGAGGCTCTGATTCAACGCGGCATCAACGAGCAGGCCGACCGCTGGCTTAGGGAAAGCCACGGCCGCCTTCGTGTCAGCAAGATGCTCGAGGAAGGCCAGCCGTGACCTCAGAGCAAACCATCCGCCGCAAATGGAGATGGCTGCGCCGTGTGGCGTGGATACTCGGCGTCAAAGTCGCGCTCATTCTCATTGCGGTCGTGGTCTTTTTTGGCAGTGGCGCCGGCAACCCCTTGCTGCGCCGGTTAGCCATCAAACGCATTAATTCCATCACCGGCGGCCAGACTGAAATCCGCAACGTTTCGATGCAATGGCTTTCGATGAGCGCCACGATCAAAGGCTTCGTCATTCATGGCAAGGAGCCCGCCGGAACCGAACCGCTTTTTTCCGCGGAAGAGATTCGCGCAGGACTCAAAATCGATTCCTTCTGGGGTCGCAAGGTTTCCCTTTCCGAAATCGTCGTTCAGCAGCCGCACGTGCACATTCGCGCGGAAAAGGATGGCACCACCAATGTTCCCGCTGCGCCTCGCGCACGCACCTCATCTTCGAAGCCGCTGCGCGAAACGCTTCTCGATTTGCGGATTCGCCGCTTCGAGCTGACCGACGGTTGGGTGCTCTATAACGACGTCAAGACACCGCTGGCGCTCGAGGGCAACGACTTGCAACTGAATTTTGACGCCGGCGGGAGCATGGACCATCCGCTGTACACGGGCCACCTGCAATGGAAAAACGCCCTCTTCACCAGCAAGCGTTTCTTGCCGGTTCCACTGAGCGCCTCCGCGAAGTTCACCTTCTGGCGCAACGGACTCACCATCGAACAAGGTCAGTTCGGCGTAGGCACGTCGCGTTTTGATGTACAAGCCGAAATGTCCGATTTCTCGGCCCCGCAATGGAAATACCGCTACCGCGCCTGGGTGAACCTCACGGATTTCCGCAAAACGTTTCGTGCGCCGCTCACTCCCGCCGGCAAAGTCGATCTGCGCGGCGAAGGCACCTTCGCCGCCGGCGAACTGAAAGGCGCTGGCAACTACAACGCGTCCGAAATTCTCCTCAGCTACGACATTCTT
>DASSYL010000561.1:0-7382 GCA_035703315.1 Candidatus Acidiferrum sp.
CGCGCTCATCCGCTATCTCCTCCATGGCCAGGCGCAAGTAGCCAGCGGCATCCTTCCTCCCAATCACTGGGCCTACGAACCTAACGTCTCGCAATACTCGCTCGACACCGCGCGCGCGGAAAAACTTCTCGATGACGCCGGCTTTCCACGTGGTTCAAACGGCATCCGCTTTCATCTCACTCTAAAGACTTCCACCGAGGAACAAGCCCGCCTCATCGGCGCGGCCCTGCAGGAACAATGGCGCAAAATCGGCATCGACCTCGAACTTCGCCCGCTCGAATTAGCCACCCTTCTCTCCGACGCGGCCCGGGGCAACTTCCAACTCAGCTACGCCCGCTGGGTTGGCGCTAACAACGATCCCGATATTTTTGAATTTGTTTTTTCGTCCAAACGCTTCCCGCCCGACGGCGCCAACCGCGGACACTATCGCAACCCGCGCATCGACGCGTTAACCGACCAAATTCACGTGGAGTCCAACCAGGAAAAACGAAAACAACTCTGCAGCGAAGTGCAAAAAATAGTCGCCGATGATCTTCCCTATGTCCCCATGTGGTTTACCGATGTAGTCTCCGTCCACCGCCGCGAACTAGGCGACCTGCCAATCTCCCCGACCGGTGAGTACGACTTCCTCGCCGCTCTCCGGCCCAGGGCTCCGTCACCTTCCCCTGCCGGGCGCTAGACGTCGCAATTAGCGAAGTGCCTCTCCAATCTCCTGCGCAGTGATCGCGCCTTCGCGCAAAATCTTCCATTCATCGCCATGCAGTTCCACAATCGTGGATGGAGTTGCTGATTTGGTTGGCCCGGCATCCAGAATCAATCCGAGTCGGTCGCCCAGTTGATGCATCACCATCTCCGCGCTCGTGCATGATGGCGCCCCTGACACATTCGCGCTTGTCCCGGTCAACGGACTGTCGCACTCTTCAATCAGTCGCGCCACTACTTCGCTCCGCGGCCACCGCAGGGCAATCCGTCCCGTATTCGCCGTAACTTTCAGCGGCAACCGGTGCGACGCGTCCACCACCAGCGTCAGCGCGCCCGGCCAAAACTCTTCCGCCAGTCGCAAGAAATTCCGCGGCACTTCGCGCGCCAGCAGCATCGCTTGATCCAGCGAATTCACCAGGATCGGTAGCGCGCGATCTTCCTGCCTTCCCTTCACCCGAAAAATCTCTTCCACCGCCGACAAGTTAAACGGGTCCGCCGCCAGCCCATACACGGTATCCGTGGGGATCGCCACCACTTCGCCGTGTTGCAGCCGCTCCGCCGCATACCGCAACGCGTCCACCGATGGCGACTGCGCGCTCACGCGCAAAATTTCCGCCGACAAAGAATTGCCTCTCGCGGAGAAGCTCGGGCCCACCGCAGCGCTCCGCACTCGCTGCCACGCTGCGCGCGACGCTACCACACACCTACTAACGACGCAATAACTCTCTCATTTCCACTCCGTGTCGTAGCGCCTTTACGCAGCTAAAACCGTCATAACAAAAAACGCGCCAACCCGACATGCAGGTCCGCGCGCTGTTGTAATCTTTCTTCTTTTCTTACTTCGTTGCTTCCGTATCTAATCCTTCTTCGCCGACCCCTGGACCTGTTGCGGCACATACACCGACCCCGCCAGGTCCGCATCCGTAAATCCAAATACAAAAAACTGGTTCGGATTCGTCCCCGCGCCGTTCAGGTCTTGCAGGAAGTCATTGTCATTCGCTACCCACAGCGTGTGCAGCGTCATCCCGTTGTTTTCCACGTCCGGTCCCAGCGTGATCCCTTCCAGCTTCGCCGGAATTTGATCTGCCGCGATTCCGTTCGCCGTCAACTCTTTCACCACGTCGAGAAACAGCGTCTTGCTCACCGCATTCGCCGCCGCCGTCGTTCCGTCCATGTCCCCTACATCCACCGCTCCGGCCAGATCGATCTTGAAGATCTGCTTCACCTTGGCTTTGCTTCCATCGCCCAGGCCCTTGCCGTCGCGTTCGTCCACCAGGAACTCGTGATTGTTCAACGCAGTGATTTCGCTTACGCCCGATCCGGTCGTCAACAAATATGCATACTCATGCAGCGTCTTGCCGGTGCTCACATCCACCGCCACAAGCCGGAGCAGGTTTACCGCGGCTCCGCCCTGCGCCGCATCCTGGATCAGCGCATTCTGCATGATCCCCACCAGCGTGTTCCCATCCGGAGTGATCGCCAGCCCTTCCATGCCCTTGTTCGCCACGCGCCCGCTGGTGTTGTTGGCAATTTCCACCGCACCTTGCGCGCTCAGCGTAGAAACAAACAGCTGATCCGGCAACCTAAACACCCGAATCCGCTGCCCGCTCGCCCGATCAAACTCGTACAGGTAAGGACCATACTCATCTGAAATGTAAACCCGCTTCCCATCGCTCGAAAGGCGAATCCCTTCGCAGTCCAGCCGCGCGTTGTTGAAATCGCCGGAATTCCCGCTCGGATCAAAATTGTCCGACCGCCCCGAAAAATAACTCCGCGACGGCGTGTTGATCACCGGCGCTCCCGGCCCCACTCCCAACCCCGACCCGTTTCCGTACACCAGCGGCGAATGGCTGAACAGCAGCGTCGTCGCCTCCAGCGTCGGCGTCAGCGTAAACGGCAGCCCCGCACTACTCGGTTGCAGGTTCATCTTGATCGTGTGGAACCGCGGCACATAACTCACCGTGTCGTCCACCAGCGAATCAAAACTCACCGCGTTCGGCCCGCGATCCGGCAACGCCAAAAAGGTGTCCCCGTATCCCCAGGTCAGCGCCGATCCCAGCCCTCCCAGCAGATTCGCCGGTGCCCCGTTCTCCAGGTTGTAATTCAGCCCCGATAGATCCGCGAACAGTCCCGCGCTTGACTCGGTTAGTGTCCCCTTAGCGATCAGTTTTGCCTGAGCGCTTGCTTCCTTCGCGCCGAACAAACTGAGCGCCGTTGCCACCGCTAGTCCACACAAAAGCTTTGTTTTCACGAAACGTTTCTCCCCTTTGATTTTTCTCTCCTGAAGCGCCGTGCAGTGGGACGCAAGATTGTCGCGGCCCAGCTTCAGAAAATGGGTTAACGTCCGTTGAATATTCTGTTTCACCCTTTTCACATACTCTCGCGTACCCCTTTCGACGCAAAGTAGTAGTGGTTTCCTCCTTCGTCGTTCCGCTCTCCGTCCAGACGCAGTCCGGCATCGGCCAAAATTCGCCGGTACTTTTCCCTCCCGAGCGATATGGATTCGCGCCCGGTTATCGCGTCTTTCCAACGCACCGCTTCCCGCGGAGCCGTAAACAAAAATCTTCCGCCCAGTTGCAACGCCCTCGCCGCTTTCTGACTCACCACCGCCTGCGTCTCCGCCGATACCAGAAACATCAGCCCCCACGCAATGATTCCGTCAAACGTTCTCTCGAAAAATTCCGATTCCTCCACCGCCGCATGCTCGGCCATGGCCCTTGGGAACCGCCTGCGAAATTCCCCCAGCAAACGCAGCGAAGCATCAACCCCAAACACTCGGCATCCTGTCTCCATCAAAATCCGCGCAACCGGCTCTCCGTGCCCGCAGCCCAGGTCCAGCACGCTCGCATTTTCCGGCAGCGTCAGGTTCCACTCGCGTACGATCGCCACGCCCGTACTCGGATTCCGCTCCGCAATAAATCGCTCCGCAATCTCGTCGTACCCGTTGCTCTTGTCCACTGAGTCCTCGCCCGCTCACCCGCAATTCCACGAGGTGCCCGAACTCTGCTACCCTCGCACCGGAATGTCCTCTGCCCCCAAATCGCCTCGCCCTCGCTCTGCGGCTGCTGCACCATCAGTCATCGCCTCCCGCGACAACAAGTGGCTCAAGGAATTTCGCATGGCTCTGCGCGGCGGTTTGCCCAGCGAATCTGGCGCCGTCGGCGTCGAAGGCCCACGCCTCGTCGAAGAAGCCCTCCGCTCCGCTTGTCCCATCCGCGCTGTTCTGTTCAGCGAATCCGGCCAGCGCCACCACGCCCGCCTCGCTCCCTACCTCGACCGCCCCGAAGTTTCGATCCCCGTCCTGCAAACCACCGATCGCCTCTTCGAAGGCATCGCCGACACCGAGCATCCCCAAGGCGTCGCCGCTCTGGTCACTCCTCGTTCCTTCTCATTCGAGGAACTTCTGCGCTCTCCCGCCAACTCCGGCCAGGAGTGCGCCTCCGCGCTGATCCTGGTTCTCGTCGGCGTCCAGGACCCCGGCAACGTCGGCACCATCCTCCGCACCTCCGCTGCCTTCGGCGCTACCGCCGCGATCGCTGCTGCGTCCGGCCAAGGCGGCACCGCCAGCCCTTTCGCACCCAAAGCCCTCCGCGCCTCCGCCGGAGCCGCCCTGCATCTCCCCATCCTCATCGGCCAGACCGTCGGGCCAGCCATCGACCAACTCCGCACGGCAGGAATTTACGTCATGGCCTCCAGCTCCCGCGAACTCATTTCGCCGGAAGTTGGTTCCCCTGAGTCGGGCGCGGAGTCCCAGCCGCTCCTCACTCCGTGGCAAGTCGACTGGTGCCGCCCCGTCGCTCTGCTCATCGGCAACGAAGGCCAGGGCCTCTCCGAAGAAATTGAGCGCAGCGCCGACGCCCGCATCCGCATCCCCATCTCCTCCTCCGTCGAATCTCTCAACGCCGCCGCTGCCGCCGCCGTCCTCTTCTACGAAGCCGCCCGCCAGCGCTCCTCGTGAGCGGAGGAACTACCACAACCCTTGAAACGCTCCGCTACCCGGCGTCACAACTTAATTGACTGCCGCAAAAGGTACACCTACAATCCATGCAAAGCACCTCCACTAGGTCGTCCATGCTCGGCCAGAAACAATCCTCTCCGGCGAATTCCGCGCCCACGCAGGCTGCTCTCTCCCTCCTCGGCCAAAGTGTCGGCCACTATCACATCACGCAAAAACTGGGCGCCGGTGGCATGGGCATTGTCTATCTCGCCCTCGACACCAAACTCGAGCGCACCGTCGCCCTCAAATTCCTGCCGGAGACGCTCACCATTCATCCCAGCGACAAGAACAATCTCCGCCGCGAAGCCCGTGCCGCATCCGCTCTTGATCACCCCAACATCGGCGTCATCCACGGTCTCGAAGAAACCTCCGACCAGCATCTCTGTATCGTCATGCAGTATTACGAAGGCGAAACCCTCGCCGAGCGCCTTTCCCGCAGCCCCATCCCACTCCACGAAGCCCTTGACCTCGCCACCCAAATAGCTTCCGGGCTCAGTGCCGCTCACACGCAAAACATCGTCCACCGCGACGTCAAACCTTCCAACATCATCATCACTAGAAACGGAACCGCCAAAATCGTCGACTTCGGCCTCGCCCGCGTCGTCGCCAGCGCCAGCGCCACGCAAACCATCTCCGCTACCGGCACTCTTCCTTACATGGCGCCCGAACAAATTCTCGGCGAATCCGTCGACCAGCGCTCCGACGTCTGGGCCCTCGCCGTCATCCTGGTCCAGATGCTCACCGGCAATCACCCCTTCGTCCGCCCCAGCACCACCGCCATGACTTTCGCCATTCTCAATCAGCCGCCCGGAGCACTCGATCTCGTTCCCGCTCCGCTCAGCCCGATCCTCTATCGCGCGCTCTCTAAAAAGGCCGAGCATCGCTACGCAAACGCTAGAGAAATGCTCGCCGATCTGCAATCCGCTCGGGCTGAAATTCTCGCTCTGCCAGCTCGCCTCGCGGAACACTCCCACACTCACGCCGTCACTCCCCGCGAACTCAAGCACTTCGTGCACAACGCTTCCACGCCCACCTGGACCACTCGCGGCTCCAATTTCACTCGCTGGCTGGCCTTCGCCTGTCTCGCCATCATTCTCATCGCCGCCACTGCTTTTCTCCTTCCTCCCTCCCGCGAACGCCTCGCCGGCCTCGCCTACGCCAGCAGCGAAAAACACATCGCCGTTCTACCGTTCACCAACTCTTCGAACGATCCCGATTACCGGTTGGTGGCCGAAGGCCTGATGGATTCCATGACCAACGACCTCGCCAACTTCGAAGGCGCACAGCGCTCCCTCTGGGTCGTTCCTGCCAGCGTTGTGCGCAGCCGCAAAGTCAACGATCCCGCCGCTGCCTTCCGCGATCTCGGTGCCACCATGGTCGTCCAAGGCTCCGTTGCCCGCAGAGGCTCCAACGTTTCTCTCACCGTTGTCCTGATCGACTCCAAACGCCTCCGCCAAATTGGCTCCGCTCAGTTCCAACATCCCGCCGGCGACCTTGCTGCTCTGCAGCACCAGGCCGTCGCGAGCCTCGCTACCATGATGAAAGTCAGCGCCAGCGGCGTCTCCAGTGCCTCTTACGCCAGCGTCGCACCGAATGCCTACGAGTCCTATCTCAAAGCTTTAAGTTATATGCAGCGCTATGACAAACCGGGTAACCCCGCTCTCGCCATCACCGAACTCAATTCCGCCATCAAGCAAAATCCCCGCTTTGCTCTCGGCTACGCTACCCTCGGCGAAGCTTTTCGCCTCAAATTCTTAATGGATCACGATCCCTCTTCCATTGAGACCGCCTTCTCTAACTGCCGTAAAGCCATCGAACTCGATTCACACCTTCCTTCCGTTCACGTCACTCTCGGCCTCTTGCAATCGGCGCTAGGTAAACACGATCTCGCCCTGGTTGAATTCCAGAAAGTTCTCGCCATCAATCCGCGCGACGCCGACGCCCTGATCGGCATGGCTCGCGTCTACGAACAGATGGGGCGCACAGCAGAAGCCGAATCCAAGCTCAAGAACGCCATCGACCTCCGCTCCGGCTACTGGGACGGCCATCGCGCCCTCGCCGAGTTCTACGACCGCCAGAAGCGCTTCCAGGACGCAATCCTCCAGTACCGGCGCATCATTGAAATCACGCCCGATAATCCCGAAGCCTACAGCGACCTCGGCGTGCAATATCTCCAGCTCGGCGACTCGCAATCCCTCGCCGCCGGCGAAGCCGCTTTCCAGAAATCCATCCAGCTCGCCCCCAACTACCAGGCTTTTGCCAATATTGGCTGGCTCTATATCCTGCAAAAACGCTATCAAGAATCCGCGCTTGCCACGCGACAGGCGCTCGAACTCAACGACAAAGACTGGCGCGTCTGGTCTAACCTTCAGTTCGCTTATAGCGGGCTTAAGGACGATAAACAGATGCGCGCCGCCCGCTCTAAAACCCTTTCTCTCGTGGAACAATATGCCGCGGTCAATCCCAACGATGCCCAGGCGCAATCGATGCTCGCCATGCTTTACGCCGAGGACAAGCTCGACGATAAAGCTCTCGCCCGCGCAAAATTCGCCCTCGCCCTCGCACCTAAAGATCCTTGGATACTTGCCGATGTTGCTGAAACTTACCTTGACCTCGGCGACCGGAGCCGTGCCCTACAATTAATCCACCAAAGCCTTGAAAACGGGTACACTCTTTCCGATCT
>DASSYL010000036.1:0-3882 GCA_035703315.1 Candidatus Acidiferrum sp.
GAGCTGTCCATTTGGGTAGATGAGCTCACGCTGCTGGCCAAGGCGCTGCTCCCTTTGCCGGAAAAGTGGCACGGGCTGACCGACGTGGAGCTGCGCTACCGGCAGCGATATCTGGACCTGATCGCCAATGAAAAGTCGCGGCAAGTGTTTTTGACGCGTGCCAGGATCGTGCGGGAGTTGCGCAGCTTTTTCGACTTGCGAGGCTACGTGGAAGTGGAAACGCCGATGATGCATGCAATCGCCGGCGGCGCGGCGGCCCGTCCGTTCGTGACGCATCACAACACACTGGACATTGATTTGTATTTGCGGATTGCGCCGGAGCTCTATCTGAAGAGGCTGGTGGTTGGCGGGCTGGACCGCGTGTATGAAATCAATCGCAATTTCCGCAATGAGGGAATCTCCACGCAGCACAATCCGGAATTCACCATGCTGGAATTTTATGAGGCCTACAGCAACTATCAGGATTTGATGAAGATGAATGAAGAGTTGCTGGCGGAGCTGGCGACGAAAATTACGGGATCGACGATAGTGAAGTACGGCGATTTGGAATTGGATTTCGGAGGAATCGAGCGATTGTCGATGCGCGAAGCCATCTGCAAGTACTGGCCGGAGGCGGCGGGGAGTGCGCCGACGGTAAGCGATCTTGCGGCGCCCGGCGGAGCAAGGGCCGCCACGGAGCGCTACAACGCCTGGGCGAAGAGCAAGGGCGCACCTTACGCGGCCAGGAAGGGGATGCTCAGCGACGGCGAATTTACGGGACTGCTGTTTGAGACCATGGCCGAAGACAAGCTGCAGCAGCCGACAATTCTCTACGATTTTCCGACCGAGATTTCGCCGCTTTCCAAGCAAAAACCGGATGATCCGTCGCTGACGGAGCGATTCGAGATCTATATTGCGGGCATGGAGATTGCCAACGGATTTTCGGAGTTAAACGATCCGGCCGAACAAGAGCGACGCTTCCTGGCGCAGATTGCGCAAGGCGGGGATGAAGTGCCGAAGCAATTGGATGCGGATTATGTGCGCGCGCTGGCGCATGGATTGCCGCCAACGGCCGGCGAGGGAATTGGAATTGACCGGCTGACGATGCTGCTGACGGATTCGCATTCCATTCGCGACGTGATTCTCTTTCCGCAGCTGCGCCCGGAAAATGCAACCGAGGCCGGCGCAGAATCCGAAGGACACGGCGGTTAGCCGATGCATTCCTGATGGCATTTGAATGGTTCGTCGCGAAGCGGTATCTGCGGTCGCCGAACCGTCCTGCGGTGCTGCGTTTGGTCACGGCGTTCAGCGTGCTGGGCGTGACGGCGGGCGTTGCGACCTTAGTGGTAGCGTTGGCGATGAACACCGGCTTCCGCGAAACGCTGCAGGATCGCCTGCTAGGTGTGACCGCGCATGTTTCCCTGACTAAGCCTGGCTCCGGCGGAATCCACAATTACGAAGAACTGGCGACCAAGCTGGGAAAGATTCCGGGAGTCCGCAGCGTAACTCCCGCGGTGTACCAGACCGTGTTGATGACCTTCGACAGAGAATCGCGCGGGGTGGTGACGAAAGGGATCGACCCGGTTCGAGAACAGGCTTCCGACGAAGCGTTGCGAAAACTGGCCGCGGGCAAGTTGGATTTTTCGCCGGACGCGGATGGGATTGAGGCGTTGATCGTCGGCAAGCAACTTGCCGATGAGTGGAAGGTCGCGCCGGGAGACTACGTCACGCTGACCAGCCCGCAAGGGCGGTTGACTCCATTTGGAATGTTGCCGCGAACCAGAAGATTTCGCGTCGCGGGAATTTTTGATTCCGGGTTTTACGATTACGATGCGAATTGGTGCTTCGTAAAACTGGATGCGGCGCAAGCCTTGGTCGGAGCGACGGAAGTGGTGAACGTGCTGGAGTTTCGGCTGGAAAATCCGGAGTCTGCGCCTGCGGTTGCGGGTGAGATTGAAAAAGAGGCGGGAGTTGGCTTTTCGGCGGCGACCTGGATGGAAGAGCAGCGGGCACTGTTTCGCGCGCTGCGGCTCGAGAAGCTCGTGACGGCAATTTTTATCGGGTTGATCACGCTGGTCGCCGGCTTGAATATTCTGGTAGTGCTGACGATGACCGTAACCGACCGTGCAAAAGACATTGCGGTGTTGCGCTCGATGGGCGCCAGGTCGAGCCAACTGCGTCGCATCTTCTTGTGGCAAGGGTTTGCCATCGGAGCGGCGGGCACCATATTGGGTTTGGCGCTCGGTTATCTATTCGCATGGGCGGCTGGCAACTACCGGTTCATTCCCCTGGATCCTCAGGTGTACGCCGTACCGTTCGTGCCGTTCCACCCCAAGGCGAGCGACGGAGTGTGGATTTCGGTGGTGGCGATGGGAATATCCCTTCTTGCAACGCTGGTTCCGGCCAGGGCGGCGGCGAAGCTTCTGCCTGTGGAAATTCTTCGTTTTGAATGAGTTAGCTATAAGCCAAACTGGATATGTTTGGCTATCCGCTTGCACCTTGGTTCTAGCGAGTTTCTCTGCGGGTCGACCGCAGCCGAGACCCGATCGGGCCGCCCGCCGATCGCTTTTGCAAGTAACTGATTCGCGAGGTGTTGTGAGCTTTCCGTTTTGGGACTTTTTTGATGCGGAAAACGAAAGCCAGCCGGGTTCAATTTAAGGGACGCTTTTGACCTGCGCGGTGTCACAGCGAGGAGACGCCATTTTTCGACTGCGGGCCGCATCTAAACTCTTATCAGCGCGAGACGGAGCCGCACGCGGCCAAGAAATTTGAAATGCGATGAGCGAGGCGATCGACAATTCGGGATCCGAAGCGGGATCACAGGCGCTGGTGGCGGAGCTTGGCCGCAAAGTTGTCCTGGAAGCCCGCGAAATTAGCAAAAGTTACGGCCAAGGCGAACGCAGCTTAAACGTTTTGCATCAAGTGAATCTCGCATTGTACGAAGGCGAGATGACGGCGATTGTGGCGCCGTCTGGAGCGGGCAAAAGCACGTTGCTGCACTTGCTGGGCGCGCTAGACACGCCTTCGAGCGGTGCTATATACTTCGATTTGAAACGCATTGAAACAAATGATGAAGCGGCGCTTTCGAATTTTCGCAATTGCGCCGTGGGGTTTCTGTGGCAGAGGCATCAGTTGCTGCCGGATTTTACAGCGGCGGAAAATGTAGCGATGCCGCTGCTGCTGCGGGGCGAGTCTATATCCACGGGCCTTCAAAAGGCCGGGAAATGGCTCGAGGAAGTTGGCCTGGCGGAGCGTGCCGGGCACCTCGCGGGAGAGCTTTCCGGAGGGGAACAGCAGCGCGTGGCGATAGCCCGGGCCCTCGTCACCAGGCCGCGCGTGCTGCTGGCCGATGAACCTACCGGAGACTTGGACGAGCGGAATGCTTGGGCCGTATTCGAGTTGCTGGAGCGGTTGCACCGGTCACACGGGCTGACGTCGCTGATCGCGACGCACAACCTGGCACTCGCCGATCGGTGTGACCGAATTTTGCGACTGGAACACGGCGTTCTGCGGACCCGCAAGGACTTTGCCGGAGGTGATCCCGGCGCGGTTCGAACGGGCAGGGACCCTCAGGGAGAAATGAGCTAACGTGTTCGAACGCTACACGGAAAAAGCGCGCCGCGTGATTTTCTTTGCGCGGTATGAAGCCAGCCAGTATGGCAGCCCCTACATCGAGACGGAGCATTTGCTGCTGGGGCTGATGCGGGAAGACAAGGCGCTGGCTAACCGATTCTTGCGCCAGCAGGGTTCGATCGAATCCATACGAAAAGAGATTGAAGCGCGCATCACGATTCGCGAGCGAATTTCCACTTCGGTGGAAGTGCCATTGAGCGCCGAATGCAAACGGATTTTGAACATGGCCGCCGAAGAAGCGGAGCGGCTGGGTGTAAAACACGTCGCCAC
>DASSYL010000057.1:0-7269 GCA_035703315.1 Candidatus Acidiferrum sp.
CTTTGGCGCACAGGAATTGTCTGACCAACGCGATGGCGTAGCCTGGTTGAAAGCCCAGCCATGGGTGGATGCTGCGCGTATCGGCATCTGGGGCTGGAGTTACGGCGGACACATGACGCTGCACGCCATGTTCGAGGATCCAGAGGACTTCAAGGCAGGCTTCGCCGGCGGCCCGGTCACCGATTGGCATTACTACGACTCTATATACACGGAGCGCTACATGGGCCTGCTGCCGGAAAACGAAGAGAACTACAAATCGTCGTCCCCCAGCGAAAAAGCCGAGCAGTTGCGCGGCAAACTTTTGATCGCGCACGGCACGGGCGACGACAACGTGCACTTTGCGAATACGCTCTCGCTGATCGACAAGCTCATCGAAAAAGGGAGATACGTTGAAGTCTTGCCGTTCCCCGGGCGAGGCCACGGCGTTTCCGATCCGCCCGCCCGCATGGTTCTGATGAATCGAGTTACCCAATTTTTCCTGGAGAATCTTGGCGAAGTACACTAAAGAGCCGCGCGGGGCAGCGGGAACATTCCAGTGCTCCGCATCGTTCAAGACTCAAGAGAAGCAGGCACCAGGTCCGTCGGGATTTATGTGGAGGAAGACCATGTCTATGAGGAATATTCTGCGATTCGGCGTTTTGCTGTTGCTGGTCAATTCCGCGGCGGGCCAGCTCTTGATGGCGCAGTCGCCGGCTCGCAAGCTGCCGACGATTCCCTTCGAAAAGTACAAATTGAAAAACGGCTTGGAAGTCATCCTCTCGGAGGACCGCACCCTGCCGCTGGTTTCCGTGAACATCTGGTATCACGTCGGGCCGGCGAACGAAAAGGCAGGCAGAACCGGATTCGCGCACCTCTTCGAACACATGATGTTCGAGGGCTCGCAACACGTCGGCAGCAAGGCGCACATCGCCTACCTGGAAGGCGCCGGGGCGACCGATATCAACGGAACCACAAATTTTGATCGCACCAACTACTATGAGACCGTTCCTTCCAATCAGCTGGAACTGGCACTATGGCTCGAAAGCGATCGCATGGGTTATTTGCTCGGGACGCTCGATATCGAAAAGCTGGCCAATCAGCGCGACGTTGTACGAAACGAGCGCCGCCAGTCCGTCGAGAACGCCCCTTATGGGCTCGCCGAAGAGGCTCTGATCCACCTTGCCCTTCCCAAAGGTCATCCTTACTACGCCGCGGTGATCGGCTCGCATGCTGACGTGGAAGCGGCAAAGCTGGAAGACGTACGCGAGTTCTTTCAGCAGTACTACACGCCAAACAATGCAACGATGGCGATTGTGGGCGACTTCGATATATCCACCGTCAAAGGCCTCGTGGAAAAATATTTTGGAAGCATTCCGGCCGGATCCGCCGTGCCGAAAATTGACGTGAGCACTCCTCCAATCACATCCGAGCGCCGCGCCAAGGTGACCGACCAGGTCGAGCTTCCCCGCGTCTACATGGGATGGATCACTCCGCCAGTCTTCGCAGCATGCGACGCTGAATGCAATTTCTATTCGCAGATTCTGGGCGGAGGAAAGAGCAGCCGTCTCTACAAGAGCCTGGTTTACGAAAAGCAGATTGCCCAGGATGTCTCAACGAGCATGGAGGAAACCAAGCTCGGGTCCCTGTTTGAGTTGATCGTCACGGCGAAGCCCGGCGTGAAGCCGGAAGACCTGGAAAAAGCGATCGATGAAGTCATCAACAAGTTAGCAGTCGATGGTCCCACGGCGGCCGAAGTCGAACGCGCGCGCAACCTCACCGAAACTGCGCTGGTTCGCGGCTTGCAGCGCACTAACGGCGTGGCCAACCGGTTGAACTACTACAACCAGTTTTTGGGGACCGCGGACTATTTTGCGAAAGACATTGCTCGATTTGACGCCGTGAAGCCCGCCGATGTGCAGCGCATGGCCCAAACCATTTTCAAAAAAGACGCGCGCAGTGTGGTCTACGCCATTCCCGGAAAGAAAGTAATTGAAGACGTTCCCAAGACGTCGGAAGAAGAAAACAAGAAACAAACCGCGGAGGCCGGAACGAGCAAGGTTACCATGGCGGATGAAGCTTGGCGTGCGAATGCGCCGAAACCTGGCCCGTCGCCGAAGTTCAGTTTACCTGTTCCGGAACAGGCAAAATTGTCGAACGGATTGACCATATTGCTCGTGCAACGTCACAACTTACCTTTTGTCTCGGCATCGCTCTACACCATGAGCGGCAGCGAACTCAATCCGCTCGACAAGCCCGGCCTTTCCAGCTTTGTGGCAGGCATGCTCACCGAAGGCACTACCACTCGTTCTCCGCTCAAGTTTGCGGAAGACGCCGACCAGATCGGCGCCACGATCACTGCGGGAGCGGGCTACAGTAGCGGCACGGTCAGCTTGTCAGCCTTGAGCTGGAACGCTGGTGCGGCAATGGACTTGGCCTCCGATGCCGTGCTGCATCCGGCGTTTGCTGAAAAGGAAGTCGAGCGAATCCGTAACCAGCGCCTCACGGCCGTATTGCAGGAAAACGACGAACCATTTGCGCTGGCACAGCGCACCGCTTCGCACTTGATCTTTCCCAACAGCCCCTACGGATTTTCCGCAATCGGCACCGAAGCTTCGAACAAGGCCGTCACGCGGGCCGACCTGACCAGCTTCTGGCAAAAAGCCTACGTCCCTGCAAATTCCGCGCTGGCCATCGCCGGCGATGTAACGATGGCTCAGGCCAAAGAGCTGGCAGGGAAGTATTTGGGCACTTGGAGCGGTTCCGCCGCTGCCGCAGTGTCGCTGGCAACTCCGCCGGCACCCACCCGCTCCGTCGCCATCGTCGACAAACCAGGCGCACCGCAAACCTTCCTGCTCGCCGCCAGCCTCGGAGCTAAACGTAGCACGCCCGACTACGTTCCTCTCGAAGTCATGAACACGGCTCTCGGAGGCCTTTTCTCCAGCCGCATCAATATGAATCTCCGCGAAGAGCACGGATACACCTACGGTGCGCAGTCCTTCTTCAATTACCGCCGCTTTGTGGGCCCGTTTTTGGCGGGTGGCGCCATCCGTACCGATGTCACCGCGCCCGCCACGCACGAATTATTCAAGGAACTCACGCGAATTCGCGAAGCGGAGTTAACTGCCGACGAATTGCAGAAGGCCAAGGATTCGTTCTCCAAATCGCTCGTCGGCCTGTTCGAAACGGCAGGCGATACCGCTTCGACCATCGGTGGCCAGTTTGTTTTTGGATTGCCGCTCGACTACTACCGCGACTTGCCCGCGCAAATTGATCAAGTCACGGCAGTCGATGCGTTGCGTGTCGCCAAGCAGTACATCAATCCCAACGCAACCGCAGTCGTCGCTGTTGGCGATCGCGCAAAAATCGAGCCGGAGCTCAAGAAGCTCGACCTGGGTCCAATAAACGTAGTCAAGTAAGCGAGCTAAATAAGCGAGAAAGCGGCGCGGCTCACGGCGCGATGATGTCCTTCTTTGAGGATTTGACCCGTATTGCGGCCAAGCTGGACGCATCCCAACCGCCGCCTAGCGCTTTCACCAGCAGCACGCTGGTCACCAGCTTCTGCCCCTGCAAAATTGCCAGCTGCTGCTCGTTGGTGAGCAAATTTTGCTGCGCGCTGACCACGTCCAGATAGTTCACCAGTCCGCCCGTGTAGCGGCTAGTGGCAATATCCAGCGTGCGCCGCGATGCGTTCACCGCCAGTTGCTGCGACTGATAGGCCTGATCCAGTACGGTCAGGCCGGTAAGGCTGTCCTGCACTTCCTGAAACGCCAGCAAAACGGTTTGCCGGTATCCGGCCACCGTTGCGTCATAGTTGGCCTGCGCGAACTGCACCTGCGCACGCCGCGCTCCGCCTGTAAAAATGCTTTCCGCCACGTTCGCGCCGACTGCCCAAAACGTACTCTGTACATTGGCCAGCTTCGCGATGTCCGCTGCCTGCCAGCCGCCGGTTCCAAACAAATTCAGCGACGGATAGTAAGCCGCCCTGGCGATGCCGATTTGCGCGTTCGCAATTGCCATCTCGCGCTCCGCCTCGGCTATATCCGGGCGCCGCTCCAGCAAATCTGAAGGCAGTCCGGCATTCAGCGACGGCGGCTCCGCGTTCAGTTCGCGAACCGTCAGATGAAAATCAGGCGCTGGCTTGCCGAGCAGCACTGAAATCGCATCCTCAAATTGCTTTCGCTGTTGCTGCAGTAACGTCAGCTGCGTGCGCGTGGTGTTCAGCAGCGTCTCTTCCTGTGCCACGTCTAGGCCAGAAGCCACGCCGCCTTTGTAGCGTGAGTTCACCAGATCCAGACCTTTGTTCAGCGCCTCGACCGTGCGCGAAAGCAACCCAATTTGCTTGTCCAGCTGCCGCAACGAAAAATAATCGCCAGCCAGTTCCGCGGTTGTGATGAGGCGAACATTTTCCAGGTCCGCCGCGCTCGCCTGGTAGCTCGCTTGCGCCGCTTCAATGCTGCGCCGCCGCCTCCCGAACAAGTCCACCTCATAGCTCACCGTAAACGGCAGTGTGTAGCTATTCTGCGTAACCGGCCCTGTCGGCGTGATGCTGCTGTTCGGCGGCCGATTGCCCGCCAGGCGCTGCCGCTCGATCGCCGGTGCCACGCCCAGCTGCGGGAATTGCGTGGACACCTGAACCGCCGCCAGCGCGCGCGCCTGTTCCAGCCGCGCCATGGAAATCTTCAGCGTTTGATTGGACGCCAGCGCTTCCTTCTCCAACGCGTTTAGTTCGTCGTCGTTGAAAACCGCCCACCATTCGCCTTTGCCCAACGCGTCTTTCGGCGCACTCTCCCGCCAGGGTTCGGTCACATCCCAGTGAGCCGCTTCCGGCGCGTTCGCGCGACGGTAGTTCGGGCCGACCGTGCAACCCGCCATCACGCACACGGACACCGCAACGAACGCCGCGACAGAAAAGCTTTTGACAGTCTTCACTTACCGGATCCCTTGGGAGCGCTTGGCGCGCCGGTTTGGCTGGGCGCGCTGCCCGGTGCTGTCGGGCTTCCCGGAGCTGCCGCAGGAGCTGTAGGGGCCAGCGGCACTTTGACGTTGGCCTCTTTCACGTTCACTTGCTGGTTGTCCTCCAGCGAATCCGCTGGATTCAGCACGATCCAATCGTTTGGTCCAACTCCTTGCAACACTTCCAGGCTCGTGCCGAAGTCGCGCCCAATCGTCAGCGCTTGTAAACGTGTCTTGTGATTCGCGTCAATCACCACTGCCCGCAGCCCTTCCGAGCGGAACAGCAAGGCGTTCACCGGAACCTGCACACGCGTTCCGCCAATTTGCACATTCAAGTGCACCTGCGCGTAGCCGCCCGGCAACAGTTCGCCGCTTTTATTCGGAACGTCCACTTCCGTCAGCAGTGTACGTGTGCCCGGATCAATGGCCTCAGCGGTGCGCACGACCTTTCCTTGGAACTTGCGTCCAGGGAATTGCGCGAGCTCGAGATAGGCCGATAAGCCGGGACGAATCGAAGGCGCCGCGCTCTCCGGGACATTGATGTAGACGCGAATCGGATCGGTCTGCGCCAGAAAGAAAAGCTGCTGCGTCGCTCCGCCGTTCCCTGCGTTGATCAGGGTTCCGATGTCCACATTGCGTCGCGTAATCACTCCGCTAAATGGCGCATAAATGTGCTTAAACGATTCCAGCTCTTCCAGCCGCCTTACATTCGCCGCCGACGAGGCTTGTGCAGCTTGTTTCGCTGCAAAATCTCCCGCAGCGTTATCCACTTCTTGTTTCGACACACCATCGGTCTTGATCAATTCCTCAAAGCGGGTCGCGGTTATCCGTGAAAGATTCGAATTCGCCTTGGCCGTCTCCAGGTCAGCCCTTGCCTGTAGCAACTGTTGATCTACTTCCGGCGTATCGATCTCCGCCAGAAGCTCGCCGGCGCGCACCCGCGATCCAATGTCGCGATACCACTTTTTCAAATACCCGTTCGTCCGCGCATAAATCGGAGATTCGACATAAGCCTGCAGCGTCCCGGGAAGGACCAACCCTTCCTCGGCAGGTTCGCTCACCGGATGGATCACCGCCACCGTCGGAATCGCCAGCGTCTCGGTCTCTTTAGCCAGCGCCGCGTATTGCGATTTGCGCTGCAACAGCGTGAATGCGCCAATCACCACCAGCACAATCGCCGCAAAAATGAGCGACGCAAACAGTCTGCTCTTCCGTGTTTGGGGCTGACTTTCGGTTTCAGATGCCATGGGCGCTTTTGCCTTTCGTTGCGAATAACCCTATCGCTACCGATAAATTCTTCGTAGTCCCTGATGAACTACGCCAACGCGCGTTGCCGCCGCCGCTCCAGCCTGCCGTGGATTATCGAAAACACGCACGGCACAAAAAACAGCGTGGCAAACGTCGCAAAAATCAGTCCACCGATCACCGCGCGTCCCAGCGGCGCGTTCTGCTCGCCACCTTCGCCGAGGCCGATCGCCATCGGCACCATGCCGATGATCATCGCCAGCGCGGTCATGATCACCGGACGGATGCGCACGAAGCCGGCTTCGACCGCTGCTTCTCGCGCGTTCTTGCCTTCCGCCATCTGCTCGCGCGCGAACGACACCATCAAAATACTGTTCGCCGTAGCCACGCCCATGCACATGATAGCGCCGGTTAGCGAGGGAACGCTTAATGTTGTATGGGTGATCAGCAGCATCCAGCAGATGCCTGCGAGAGCACCCGGTAGCGCTGTAATGATAATGAACGGATCAAGCCACGACTGGAAGTTCACCACGATTAGCAAATAGGCCAACAGAATCGCTCCCACCAGGCCGATGCCCAGCCCGAAGAACGACGTCCGCATGGTCTGCACTTGCCCGCGCACCACAATGTGGCTCCCGCGCGGCAGCGCTTTTTCGATGGAGTTCACTTGCTTGATGACTTCGTCGGAAACCGATCCCAGGTCCCGCCCATCGACCGAAGCATAAACGTTGATCATCGGCTGGGCGTTGTAGTGCGAAACCACAGCCGGCCGCGCGGTAGTGCTTGTCGTCACCAGGTTCGCCAGGATTTGCGGCGGTACATTCGGCGACGGCGCTGTAACCGGCGTATTCTGCAGCGCTTGGTAGCTGTCCACGCGGTACTGCGGAGTCTGCACCGCGATGTTGTAGTTGATGCCGTTGCGCGGATCGAGCCAAAACGTCGGCGCCGTCTGGAAGCTCGAGCTCAGCGAGACCAGCACGTTCTGCGCAACGTCTCGCGCCTGCAAGCCCACGGACTGCACCCGTGTCCGGTCGATATTCATGAACAGCGTCGGCGAGTCGTACGCTTGTTGTACGTGCACGTCCACCGCTC
>DASSYL010000071.1:0-3218 GCA_035703315.1 Candidatus Acidiferrum sp.
CGGCATCCTTGGCATTGAGCTTAAAGACTACGCGAATCTTGGCGTGGCCGATCTTCTCGCGCGTGTACCAGAGCAAGCCCATACCGCCCTCGGTTTTGAGCATGCCGTCGACGACGACAAATCGGCCCGGACCGGCTTGCCGCCAACCGTCAAGATTTTTCCCGTTGAACAGCGATCGGGTGGCGGAAGGGTTTGAAACGCTCCGCGGCACAGCTTCAAGGGGCAGCGCCACCATGACGATAACCAAGGTGAGACAGCGGAGGAGCGGATTAGGCTTGCAAGAGGTTAGCGGCATATTTATTGAGTTCGTGGAATCGGTCCCACAGAGTCAATAGCACGGAGCAAAAACGCAGTCAAGGATTACCGATGCGCAGAGACTCCCAACGCCCAAAAACGATGGGCAGATCCGTCCATATCGCGGCATAGGAGCGTGGCAGAATTAGCAAACCAAATTGCAGTGCGGGATTTTTCAGCTTGACACCGAGTGGGAGCGGTGCTAAAACGCTTCGCGATGGGACCGTTCCCATAACGGCCAGCTAGGGGCAAAATGGGTGGACAAGGAATCGAGCGCAGGGAAATCCTGCGTTACATCGGCATTGCTTCCGTAGCCGCTACATTCCCAGGGTTCAGCAAGTGGAGTTTTGCCTGCGCCCAGGAGCATGTTCATGCCGCCGCCACGACCGCGGTGGTTTCCGTCAAGCCGTACCAGCCGCTCTTCTTTAATCCAACGCAATTCCAAATGATCGAACGACTGGCGGAAATCATCCTTCCGACCGACGAGACGCCGGGCGCGAAAGAAGCAGGCGTCGCGGAATTTGTTGATTTCATGGTTGCGAACCGCGTGCCGGTGACCGGGCGCCGGGACGTTCGGGACACGCAAGATGCGATCCAGATGGGCGAAGAGGCTCAGCAGCAATTTGTTTCCGGGATCGGATGGATGAACGCGCGCAGCAAGTCGGAATTCGCACATGAGTTTATGGAATGTTCCAAGGAGCAGCAGGTTCAGCTGTTGGAAGAGCTTGCGTACAAAGCGAAATACAAGCCGACAACGGAACGAGGACGCGAATTTTTTCAGATGATGCGCGACTACACCGTCATCGGGTACTACACCACGAAGATTGGGCTGGAAAGTTTGGGTTACCCCGGCTTGCGAACGGTATGGCCAAAAATGCCGGGTTGTTCGCATCCGAATGATCCGGAGCATGCGTTGCTGCGGGAACCAACCGGCAATCAGTTGGCGCTCCTCAAGAGCGGAAAGTAAGAGGAGACAAGTGGCTGCGAACACTTTCGACGTGATTGTGGTGGGAACCGGAGCCGGCGGCGGTACGGCCCTGAAAATACTTTGCGAAGGGGGGCTGAATGTTTGCGCCATCAATTCCGGTCCGCGCTTGCAGCCCGACAAAGACTACCGGTTGCACCGCCAGGTTTATGACCTGAAGTTCCGCGGCTACGGCGATCCGCTCCGTTTTCAGGGAAAGTCGCATCAGGAACCCTATTCTGTTGAGGAATCGGAGTTTAGCGAGGGCCGCGACCTCTTCGAACATGACGTCGCGTATTCGAACAGTGAAGGAACGGACTGGTATTGGAAGCGGTGTAAGGCGACGGGCGGCAAGGCGAATTTTTGGGGACGGTCCTCGGCGCGCTACGGCGATATCGACTTCAAAGCAGCGGACCTCGATGGGTTCGGCGAAAACTGGCCGGTCGACTACGCGGAAATTGCTCCGTGGTTTTCAAAGGCCGAGCAGTACATGGGCGTGGCGAGCACGATTCAGAACCGTCCGAGCAATCCAGATGGCGAATACCTGCCGCCGATTCCGTGGCGCTGCATTGACTACATCATCCAAAAGGGCGGCGAAAAGATCGGTGTGCCCTATCTCCCCGATCGCTGCGCGCAACTTACGGTTGCACACCATGGACATCCAGCCTGTCATTACTGCGGAAATTGCAGCCGCGGTTGCGACGTAGGTTCATTCTTTTCGCCCACCTGGTTCACCATTCCTGATGCCGAAGCGACCAAGCGGATGACGCTAGTGACCAACGCTCTGGTGCGGGAAGTATTGGTGGATGAGAATGGCCGAGCCAAGGGCGTAGCGTACGTTGACCGGAATACCAAGAAAGAAGTCGAGGTTTACGCCAAAGTCGTGGTGCTCGCCGCTTCGTGTGTAGAGACGGCGCACATCATGCTGAATTCTAAATCGCGGCACTGGCCCACCGGAATCGCGAATTCGAGCGGCCAGCTGGGCAAGAACCTGGTGGACCATTTATATGGCAACCCCGGCTACGGATATTTGCCGCAACTTTTGGGGCAGCCCGCGACGCCCGACAGTATCGCGGATTCCACCGTGGCCTGGATGCCGCGCTGGCAAAATCTGAAAAATCCGCGAGAGGAAAAATTCATCCGCGGCTATTCGGTTTACGTCGGTGGAGGTTGCGGGGAATTTCCCGGGCACTACAACCAGATTGAGGGATTCGGCTCGGAATACAAGAAGAACATCAAACGCTATTATCCCACCCCGATTGGCGCGCTGATTCAGGCTCCGTCCCTGCCAAGCCCGGCAAACTATGTGGACATTGATCCGGAGAAGAAGGACATCTTCGGAATTCCGCAGCTGCGCTTCCACTTCCAGTGGGGAACCAACGAGCTTCTGATGTGGGAGCACTCCAAGCAAATGATGATCGATCTATTCAAAGCGATGGGCGGAGAGATGTGGGGTGCGGACGCGGAGCCGAATCGTCCCGGAACGAGCCTGCACGAAACTGGCGTCTGCCGCTTTGGTAACGATCCCAAAACTTCGGTTACCAACCAGTGGGCGCAGGCGCACGATGTGCCGAATCTGTATATCTGCGACGCCAGCATTTTTCCGAGCCCCACCGACAAAACGACGACCATGCCTATCGTGGCTTTCACCATGAGGACGTGCGACCACATGCTCGGGAATTTCAAGAGCGGCGTTCACAAGCGAGCGTGACGAATTTGTGACTGCATTCGGGATCGGATATTTATTCAACAGCAGGGGTGACCTGGCATGACTGGAATTACTCGAAGGTGTGCTTGTGTACTGGCGGCGATCTTGAGCCTGGGAAGCGTTCCGGGCGCCCGCTCGCAACGCAACAACGCATCGGTCGATGGAGTCATTACCGATCCAAACGGCTCCAGCGTATCGGGGGCGACTGTTGGCCTGACGTCAAAGGACAATGGGGCGACGGCGAACTTCACA
>DASSYL010000260.1:0-5458 GCA_035703315.1 Candidatus Acidiferrum sp.
TTTGCGCGGACCACACAGCCATAGCCATGGTCAAGCTGCTGGCGATCAGCACGACCGTATTCACTGCACCGAGCGGGAGATCCAGCATGTTTCCGCCGACGCCGAATGCGGTGGGGTAAGCATGGCGGTTGATGGTGTAGGCCATGAAGATGCCACCGAAGAAAAGAATTTCGGTGATCAGAAAGACCCACATGCCCAGCGTGGCGGATTCCTTCTGCTGCTCCAACGTCTGAAATTGTCCGTACAGCTCTCCGGTGCGATGCACGCGGTGCTCCTGTTCGTTTGCAAAAACCACAGCGCCACAACTGGTCCCAGCAGCGGAATATACCCGCTGCTAAAAACCGAAATTTCAGTCGTCGCCGTGCGCCGGCACAATCTTCTTTGAAGTTGCGCCCAGCAAACCCAGCTCCGGCCGATGCAAAAAGTCGTACGGCTCCCAATCTACAACAGGAGTCTCGTGGAAATTCTCCGTGAGCGGCGGCGAATCGGTGGTCCATTCCAAACCGGTCGCAGGCCAGGGATTTTTGCCGGCCACCTTGCCGTAACGCATCGACCACGTCAGATAGACCATGGGCAGCAGATAGCCAAGCGCCAAAATCGAAGCGCCCGCCGTGGACATGACGTTCAGCACCTGATACTCGGGCGGATAGTTATGATAGCGGCGCGGCATGCCGAGGTAGCCAAGAATGAATTGCGGAAAGAACGTCAGGTTGAAGCCGACAAAAAGCGTGATGGCCGCGATGCGCGCCAGATATTCCGGATAGAGACGGCCGGTGATCTTGGGCCACCAGAAGTGGATGCCGCCGAGGTAACCCATGATGGCGCCGCCGACCATGATGTAGTGGAAGTGCGCGACGACAAAGTAGGTATCGTGGAGATGGATATCTAGGCCCAGACAAGCAAGGAACAAGCCGGTCAGGCCGCCAATGGTAAAAAGACCGATGAACCCCAAGCCGTAAAGCATCGGCGTGTCGAACGAAATCGATCCTTTATATAAAGTTGCAGTCCAGTTGAAGACTTTCACTGCCGACGGAATCGCCACTAGATAGCTGAGGAACGAAAATGCCAACGCGGCGTAGGTAGCCTGGCCGGTGAGGAACATGTGGTGCGCCCAAACGATGAAACCGATGACCGCGATGCCGATGCTTGATGCGGCGATGAAGTCATAGCCGAAAATCGGCTTCCGAGCGAACGTGGGAATAATTTCGGAAATCACGCCCATGGCCGGAAGAATCATGATGTACACGGCGGGATGCGAGTAGAACCAAAACAGGTGCTGGAAGAGGATGGGGTCGCCACCATACATCGGGTTGAAGAAGCCCATATGGAACATTCGCTCGAGGCCGGCAAGCAGCAGCGTGATGGCAATGACCGGAGTGCCGAGGATAAAGATGAGGCTGGTCGCGTAGTGCGACCAAACGAAGAGCGGCAAGCGGAACCAGGTCATGCCCGGCGCGCGCATGGTGTGTACGGTGATGATGAAATTCAGGCCGGTGAGAATCGAGGAAAAGCCATTGATGAATATGCCGATCACAGCCGGCGTCACCGCCGAATTCGAGTAGATGCTGCTGAGCGGCGTATAGAAGGTCCAGCCGGTGTCGAGGCCGCCCGTCGCGAAGGAATACAAAACAAAGGCGCCGCCGACCAAATAAATGTACCAGCTCAACAGATTGATCTTCGGAAAAGCCAGATCCTTCGCGCCGATCATGATCGGAATCAGAAAGTTTCCCAGCACGGCCGGAATCGACGGGATGAGGAAAAAGAAAATCATGGCCACGCCGTGCATGGTGAACAACTTGTTGTAGGTTTCCGGCGTAACCAGGTAGCCGCCCGGCGTAAGCAAGTGGATGCGGATCAGCGACGCGAAAATTCCGCCGATGAAAAAGAAAAATGTGACCGAGATGAGGTACAACAGCGCGATGCGCTTGTGGTCGGTGGTCAGAAGCCAGGAGCGAATGCCATAAGTGGCATTCAGATAGTGCTCGCGCGGCAGTTGCTGCTCGGCAACCGGCTGCGGCGATAGCGGTGGTTGTTGCGCGCTGCTCATACTATTTCTTCCCCGTTGCCGATTCGGCGGCGCCGGGTTTTCCCGGAGCAGCCTGGTCTTTCAGCGACTTGATGTACGCGGTCAGCGCCGTGATCTGATCTTCCGTCACTTGTCCCTGAAAGCTGGGCATCACCGGCTGGAACCCAGCAACAATTTTCGCATTCGGCTGAAGGATGGATTCGCGGATGTAGTTGTCGTCCGCAACCACGGTCGAGCCGTCCGCCAACTTCACATGCGAGCCGTAGACACCGTTATACGATGGCCCGCGTCCTTTGCCGTCCGCTTGGTGGCAGGTGTTGCACGCCAGATCGGAATACAGTTTTTGTCCGACGGCCACAGGATCCTCTGAAGCCGTGGTTCCCGATAGCCACTTTGCGTAGTCGTCCTGCTCCATCACGGTCACCCAGCCGCCCATCACGGCGTGGTTGGTGCCGCAATATTGCGAGCAGAAAAAATGATACCTGCCGGGCTTGGTGGGCCGGAACCACATGGTGTTGTAATGGCCGGGCACCACGTCCATTTTCACGCGGAAGGCCGGCACGGAAAAATCGTGAATCACATCCTCGCTGGCCATGAGCAGGCGAACGTTGCGGTTGACTGGCACATGCAGCTCATTAATTTCCTTGCGGCCATCGGGCTGCTGCAGCTTCCACATCCACTGTTTTGCGATGACGTAAATGTCTAGCGTGTCGTTCGGCGTGTGGCGATAGTCCACGTAAATCACCGCACCCCACCCGAACATGGCCATCAGCAGGAAAAACGGAAGGACGATCCAAGCAATCTCCAGCCGCATGTCGCCATGAATCGGTACACCCACTTCGTCCGGGCGCTTACGCTGGTATTTGAAAAAGAAGTAGATCACGGCGGCGCAGATCACGACGGCAAAAAACGCGCACACCGCGATCATGAACAGCACCAGGCCGTCTACTTGGGGAGCAAAGTTGGACGCTTGCTCCGGATACAATGGCAGTTCAGACTGCACGATTCAGTGTGCTCCTTGCTGGCTCAAATTCGTTCGCGGCGCTCGGCTATCGCGGCGGCGGAAGAATAAAATCGCAAACAGCAACGCCGCGACGGTTAGTACTGCGCCGATGCGCATAATTCCCAAAATGGTGGCGCTATAGCGCGCGGCCGACGGATCGTATTGGAAGCAGAAAAGCAACGCCTTATCCACCGCCGTGCCGATTTTCCCCTGCGACGCATCCACCAGGCCCAGGCGCAAATCGCGCCCCGGGAATTCGACTCCATAGAAGTAGCGCGAAATGCGGCCATCGGGGGTCAGCAACAGAATGCCGCTGGCGTGCGCGAACAAATTGCTTTTCTCGTCAAAGTTGAAATGAAAATTGGCGGCACTGGTAGCCGCGGCAATCGATTCTTTCGAGCCGGTCAGAAAGTGCCATCCGGCTGCGGTTTCCGGCCGGCGAAAATGCTCCATTGCCGTTGTCTTTTTTGCCGTGGCCATTCCCGCGGTGTCGCGATCATCAAAGCTGACAAACACGACGTCATAGTCGCGACCCGGATTGAACGAAAGCATACGCAGGCTGCCCACCACGCCCTGCTCCAGCTGCGTGCACAGCATCGGGCATCCGTAGTAGACAAACGCCAACAGCACCGGCTTCTGCTGATGCAGATAGCTGTTCAGCGTGACGCTTTTTCCGTTCTCATCGGTAAACGCCGTATCCAGCGGCATCTGGGTGTTCAATTCCGGCCGGAACGTCACATTCTGCAGAATCGCCGGCATACCCGTTGACGCTTGGCCCACATTGTCGGGAAGAGCCTGTGCATATCCCTGCGCCGCCGCGACAAGCAGTATGCCAAGCGTCAGAATGTTGCGCAGCCTTCTCATGCTTATTGCTTTTTCTCCGCTACCGCAGCCGGCGCCGCGGGAACCGCACCCTTGTCGGCGATGATCTTCATCGCATCGGCCACCGGTATTTGCGCAATTCCTTTGTCCTTGTCCACCCAGCCCAACGTTTCATTGGCTTTGGTGTCGGCTTCCATCTTGTTCCGCATGTCCTGCTGCGGATCGTTTTCGCTGCCCGGAACGCCCTGCAGCCGCGGCATCGGCGGCATCTGCTGATCGTCGCGCTGCTTCTGCGTCATCTCGGCGCGCACCGCCGGCATCGGCGTATCCTGTTCCGCCACGAATTTGGTCAGCACATTCAATATCGGCGCGCAAATGGCCAGCGCCAGCACGATTGTTATGGCCAGATACACCAAATAGCGCGCGATCGTTCCGATATCGATGTCGCGCGGCTCGAACGTGACGTCCGGATGAACCGGCGCGCCGTTCTCTGCGCGGCCCTGATGACCTTTAGTGCTCATGATTCGCGATGGCCTCCGCGAGTTTCGGTTCGCCCAACGGCAGCAGCGGCTGCTGCTTCAACTGCTTGGCGAAAAACCATAGCCAGATCCCGCCCAGCGCCAGGATGGCCGCGAAATCCCAAAGAGTTGGCAGCGCATGCGACGTAAATTCGGGCCGGGTCAGCCAAAACAGGTCCAGGCAGCGCATGGCGATCAGCCACATGGCAATCTTGGGCAGCAATGTCTGATTGCGTTTCAGGTCGCGCGACAACAGTGCAAAAAACGGGATGAAAAAGTGCAGCACCAGCACCATCACAGCGACGACACCCCATCCGCCGTAAAGCCGCGACTTGTAGAAGCTGATCTCCTCCGGCTGGTTACCGGCCCAGATAATCAGCAGCTGCGAAAATCCAAAGTACGCCCAGAGCATGTTGAACGCGAAGAGCAGCTTGCCCAGGTCGTGCAGGTGGCGCTTCTGAATGAAGTGCGAAAACGGCTCCGCATGCGAGCACATGATGACCACGATGATCATCAACGACATCGCGGAAATCGCTTGGCCCGCAACGAACAGGAATCCGTAAATTGTCGAAGCCCAATGCGGTGAAAGCGACATGGCCCAATCGATCGCGGCAAACGTCATACCGAATACATATAGGATGATCCCGGGGCCCGCCCAGAACTTCAGCCGTGCGCGCAACGCGCGGTCGTCGCGATTCACGTCCTGCTGACGCGACATCTTGTTGAACAACCAAACCAACCCCACCCAGATCACAAAGTAAATCACGGCCCGCAGCAGGAAACCGTTCTTCGTCAAATACCATTGTTGCAGCTGCGACAGGGCGCCTTCATGTCCGGCAGGCGGGGGATTCAGCCAGCCGATGCGCTCCTCGCCGTCCACTTCATGGCTGCTGTAGAGAGTCTTCATGCCGAAAATCACCGGCAGAAACAGTACCGGCAAGACATACAAAACCCGCGAAGCCGCTTCCAACGGCCGGCGGATCAGAATGCCCCACTGGCCACCCGTCAGGTGTTGCAGCATCAGCAATCCTAGCGAGCCAAGCGACCAGCCCAGGACAAAAAGGAAAGCTACGAGATAGGCGCGGTAAA
>DASSYL010000336.1:0-3677 GCA_035703315.1 Candidatus Acidiferrum sp.
ATGTTAGCGAAACGCGGGTGTCTAACATAACGCAGATGCAGACGGATACCATCTCGCGATACGGCGCCGTAAAAAGGCGGAAGGCCATGAAGGAAATCCATCTTGAAGCCGAGTTCCTGCTCGAAGAAGGCGGCGCTTGCCGGAACATCGCGCACCAGCAGAATCGGTATGACCTTCTTTAACAACGGCGGGCCGGAGGGAGCGCGTGGGGTTCTGGATGCTCCGGCGGATGCCGATTTCAGTTCGGCCCATGTCGCGTATCCTGCGTCGACGGCGACGATCTCCTGCGCGAGGGTCAGAGTGAACTTGAGCGCTAACACCTCGTTATCCGTCAAGGCCCGAAAGCGTTCGAGCTTGCGCACCCACTCGCCCATCGAATAGTTTTTTTCGCGATGCCAGCGAAGAAGTTGTTTGGCTTGTTTTCGGTAGGTTCTGATGGTCGGCACTGGCACACTCCCAGCTGAGGTTTCAGCGGGTGGGCCTAGCCCTTTCGGCCAAGAAGCCGATGTGCCCCACGGGGAACGAGAACGAATCATAGAGCTCGCCGAAACGTGTGGTCAAGGCCGGATGGTGGATCCTGCCGGATGGTTGGTCCGGGCTAACATAGCGGGTGGACACTCATTGTGAACGCGATTGATTGGCTGCTGGAGTCGGAGCCGGCGATACGCTGGCAGGCGCTGCGCGATTTGACGGATGCTTCGCCAGCGGCGATTGCTATGGAGCGGGCCCGCGTCACGCGCGAAGGGCCCGGCCCCGAGATTCTTGCGCGGCAGGAATTGGACGGCTCGTGGTGCCGTGCCGACGCTCCTGCTTGGTTGACTACGCTTTTTACGTTGCAGCTGTTGCGTGCGGCTGGTGTGGATCGCACCGACGCAGCCATCAAGCGGGCAGTGGCGAGGCTCGAGGCGAGCTTGCGGTGGAACGATAACGGCGGTTGCTGGAACTTGCGTCCGGCGGAAACCGGCGGGAACCGGTTCTTTGAGGGCGAAGTGGAGCCATGTATCAACGGGGGCGTGCTCGCGCTCGGCGCTTACTTCGGGCACCCGGCGGAAAGTCTGGCGCGGCGTCTTGTGCACGAGCAGCTTGGTGACGGTGGTTGGAACTGCGAAGCGCCGAGGAGTAGGCGCTCGTCGTTCCACACGACGATCTGTGTGCTGGAGGGTCTGCTCGAGTATGAGCGCGCTGTCGGGACCGCGCCGGAGGTGGTGGCGGCGAGAAGGCGCGGCGACGAGTATCTGCTGGAACGTGGCCTTTTCCGGCGGCGGTCTACTGGCGAAGTCGCTAATGCGGAGTTTCTGGAGCTGGCGTTTCCTCCGCGCTACCACTACGACGTTTTGCGTTCGCTGGATTATTTCAGGAACTCTGGTGTCCGGCCGGATGCGCGCATGAGTGAGGCCGTGCGTTTTGTCGAGAGCAAACGGCGGGCGGATGGGCGATGGCTGCTCGATCAGGCGTATGACGAAGAGCTAGCGTCAGAGGTCGGTGAGTCGGTCGGTGAGCCGAGCCGGTGGAACACGTTGCGGGCGCTGCGTGTTCTGCATTGGTGGAAGGGCGGCTAATGTGCACTGCGTAGATCGCGGCGGCCTTCCATCAAAAACATGGCGAAGTCCGTGGCGAGCGGCGTAGCGGCAAGCTGCCGCATCATTAGCGCGATTTGACCCCGATGGTAATTGGAATGGTTTGCCAAATGTTGCATGAGGTGCGCAAGACTGAGTTGTGTTTCGCGGACAGGAAGCATCCTGCGTAAGGATTCGTTTGTTACGCGATTCACAAATTCGACTTGTTCTCTCTCGACTTCCAAGCACTTTAACTGCACCGCAGCGAGGTCAGGAAACGCCCTCGGATCAAATAGGTCGTTGTCCCGCGTCCACAAATCTGTGAGGAAGGCGGAGCTGGGGGACGGTTCGTTCCAATACGTAAGCCAACCCCACTCGCCCGAGAGGATATGCACGAGCGTGTCGCGTATAGAACGGAAGCTGCCGCCAGATCACGCGTGAACTCCTCGGAGCTGAGAGTGGAGACCGCTTGCAAAACCCTGTTGTTCGCCCAGCGGTCGTATTCATAGAGTAGCTGAATGTCATCTTCAGTCACGGTGGTGGTCGCCCTCGCTCGGGCAAGCTTACCTTGCCACAGATATTCGGCAAGAGTCGACGCGCGGCCGTTTCTGATACGTTGGTGACTGTCCGGAGTGAAGAGCATTGCGCGGCGACCGAAAGGACAGCTTTTCGCTGGGAGACGAAGACGCCACCCTAAAGGGCGGCGCTAGATGAGGTGGACAAAATGAAGACAACGATTGCGCCCATGTTGTCGGTGAGGAATGGGGCGAAGGCGCTGGAGTTTTATCGGGCGGCGTTGGGGGCGGAGGAATTGTTCAAGGTTGAGAATGGCGGATCGGTGGTGGCGAGGCTAGCGGTGGGCGGAGCGGAGTTTTGGGTGGCGGATGAGTCGCCGGAACATTTGAACTTCAGTCCGGAGACGCTGGGCGGCGGGACCGTGCGGATGGTGATGGTGGTGAGCGATCCGGATGCGGCTTTTGAGCGGGCGGTGGCGGCGGGAGCGAAAGCGGTGGTGCCGATGAAGAATGATTATGGGTGGCGGCTTGGGCGGGTGGTGGATCCGTATGGGCATCACTGGGAGATCGGGCGGCCGGATGGGAAGTGACTGGTGACTGGTGACTCGAGGCGGCGCAGGCCGCCCTTTGCTTTTCGTTGGTTCTTACCGGGATTTGAACTCGCGCTGTCGGTCACGCTGGTGCTGCACTGGATGATTTCCGTGTTTCTGCCGGGCGCGTGGATTTCCAAGATTCAGCTCATAGTACCGGCACTTCTGAATTTCCCTGCCGCCCTGCTGGGCTTGGCGCGCAGTGAAGTGGTGCCAAGAGGAATGCCGCCGGAATTGTGGCGCTCAGTCACAATGCCGATTGTGGGAACCGTGTTCTGGTGGATTGTGGGTAGGGCGTGGGAAGCGTTGGCGGCGGCGCGCAAACGAAGTTTGTTGCCGGCGCTGACGTGGATGGATCTTTTGGTTGGGACGCTCTTGATGATTGTGTTTGGAGGTTTCGGTTTCGGGCTAATCGTAAGTTCCGATCGCGAAGGAACGATTTACCCCTGGCAGTGGATGGCAGCGGTGTGCCTGCTGTGGGGTACGTTCGGACTTTCGATTGTAGCTGCGCGGCTTCTGCAAGTTAGTTTGCGAAAGCAGATGCGTGAAGCTTCAGGCTCGCTCCGTCCCGAAGCGTAGGGACAATAACCCCGCGATTTGTATTGCGTCAGGCGGGACACGGAGTGTCTCCAGCGGCCACGCCAACGGTAACAACTTTCTCCTGTAAGTCTAATCATTTCAATGCGATGAGGGTGGCCAGTGCGGTGCATTGGTGTGTCTGCGCGGCGCGGGAGGCAGACATGGAAGCGATGGCACAGATGGGGATTTTGGCAGCAGCGACGGTCTTGGCGGCGGGAGCGGCGCTCGGGATGGCTTGGGCGTTTTTACACGGAGCGTTTCGGTTGATGCAGCCGGCGGCGGTTGGAACCCAGGTTCAAAAAACGAACTTGGGGCACGCGTCTGTGCGTCCGCGGCTGGAGCTGGTGCAGGGGACGCGGGCGGCGGCGCGAGCGTTCGGGAGAAGCTGAGGGGGCGAGTCTGCGGAAGTGTGTTTTGTGGAAGTTTCAGTGAGCGCA
>DASSYL010000347.1:0-7926 GCA_035703315.1 Candidatus Acidiferrum sp.
AAAAAGGAAGCGTAAAAAAGGGATGCTCGACAAATCTTGTCCACACCGATGGAAACGACCGGTTCAAAACAAAAGACGGGAAGCTAGTTTCAGCATCCCGTCCCGATAATGCAGTTAGGTTGGAGTACGCTTAGAACGAAACGCGAATTCCAAACTGGAATGCGCGAGGCTGCCCGCTCGAGAAAGATCCCGAGCCAGCTCCCACACGCGTGAAGTACGAGGTCGTCCCGCTAATGGTCCCAGGCGCACCGGACAGCGTGCCGTCCAAAGGTCCCTCGGTGTTGGTCTTGTTGAAGATATTGAAGCAATCCACACTCGGCTCAATCGACAGCCGTTCGCGAACCTTCCAAACCCAACTCAACCGAACATCGGTCGTATAGAAGAGCGGGTTGTCCTTCTGGTTTGCTGGCACCGGGTCAACTGACTGCGCCACGGCACCCAAGGCTACGAGCTGGTCCGAAGTAAACAGGCCCGAGTCCACCAAGGCTTGTCCTGCCGGAGTTAGAGTGCCGGCGAAGTTGGCATCATACCTGGCGATGAGTTTGTTCAGACCCGCGACTCCGAAGTCCCGATCAAAGGACCCGCGGTTGGTTCCCGGCAGCGGATCGCCCACGGTTCCGTCTCCGTTCAAGTCCGACGTGAAAATGTCGGCATTGGTCCCATTCGCGGAAAGCAACACATTAGAAGGACCATTGGTGCGGAAGTAGCTTGTGGTCGCAAATCTAAAGTGTGCTGGCAAGTCCATGATCAGCGACACGCCGAGTTGATGTAAACGATCTTCGCCCGCTGGACCGTAATACTGTGTCGGTACGTCGTTGTTGATCGAAGCGGACAGGAAGTCCTGATCTATGGCTGTGGATTTGAAACGCGACAACGCGTAGGCCACGTTTGTCGTCACGTTGCGGAACGGTCCCCAGGAGCCGAGCCTGCCGGTCAGCTGGGCTTGGAGTGCTTGATAGCGGGATTCTCCCGACGGTTCGAGTACGCTCATTTGGCGGAAGTTGATATTGTTGCCTCCAAATGCGCAACCATCGAAGCCCGGGCAAGCACCGCTGACACCATTATCGGCGAAGTCGTCGATCGTCAGTCGGCGACCGGTGATGGCTGTGTCGGGGTCGGAGCCGCCGGGGCAGTTTGCGGCGATTCCCGCCTGAATGGTGGTTACGCCGCACTGCGACAGCGTCGCGGCAATTGCGGAATTGGCTAGCCCAACGTTGAGCGTGTTGGCCGCTCCGATCCGGTTGCGATCCACGACCATGTTGAAATGTACGCCGCGGTTCATCAAGTAGTCGACGGAGAGAACCAAGCCGGGTTTAATTTGGCGCTGCACGCCGATGTTGATCTGAGCGCCATAAGGCGATTTGTAATTCGGGTCCAAGATACTTCCCGAGACGACGCCCTTGTCGAGGTTGAACTGGGGTGGCGTGCCAGGGACCGGCCAGTTCGCTGCGAGCTGAGCACTTTGCGCAATGTAGGTATTTTCAGCAGCAACGACGAATGGAATAGCGATACCTAAGGCCGCGCCAAGACAGCTGTTGGGCGATGGCGTGCCTGGCTGAGCGCCGATGCAATCGGTGCTGGGATTAAAGATGCTTGAGCCGTCGATCGGGCTGATCAGAAACTTGCTGCCGCCAACTCCGACTAAGGGAGTAGCGTTACCCAAACCCGGGGGCAAGTTCACGGTTCGATCGAATAGGATGTTGTTGAAAATGTTTGTCTCATAATAGATTCCGCCGCCGCCGCGGATGATGGTCTTTCCATCGCCGCGAACATTCCATGCAAATCCGACCTGCGGACCAAGGCGGAAGTTGTCATTGCGGGGAGTGCGGCCCAGTGCCGGGTCGAAAGCACCGATTCCAGGAGCTCTCGGCAGATCATGATTGCTAAGTCCGTCGTCGCGGTCGTAGCGCAAGCCGCCGTTAAATGTCAGAGTATGGGTGGCACGCCATGTATCGTGCACATAGAGGCCTAGACGGTTGTTAATAAAGCCGCCGTGCGGAAAATTAAAGACCGGCTTCTCGCTGCCGAACCCCAGCCCGTTTCCGATGAAGGCACTGTTGAATTGGTAGTTTAGCGGGTCACTGTCCCCGTTGGCGTTGAACGGTACATCCGCGACACCAGCCGCGAAGCTGGCACGAAGGCGAGGTCCCAACCCGAAGAAAGAAGCAAAACCCGCTTCGTCAATCCGGTTATAAGCAATACCGAATTTCAGGGTGTGCTTCCCGTGGGTCATGCTCGCATCGTACTTAACCTGACGATTTTGCTGATAAGTTGCTTGCGGAGCATTTGCGTTCGGGCCATAGACAAACCCTCCCAATCCGGTGATGTTAATTTGAACCGGCTCGGGTGGCTGCGGCGTGCCTGCCACCGAATTGGCGTCCACAATCCCGTTGACGAACTTCACATAACTGCCTCGGATACCGTGGGTCCACGAACCCCTGGTGTAATCCCATCCCACAACATGAGCGTTGGCGCTGTTCTTGTTGGCGAATGCGGAGAAGCCGAGGCCGCCAAAACCGGTCACGCCAAAATTGTCGTCGTGGGTGTACTTATAGAATAGGTGGTGACGGTTGGTGAGGTTGTAGTCCAGTCGGGCTCCACCCAAGTGTTCGTCCTCGGGCACTCCAAAGGAACCAGTGAATCCCGTAAACGCGGGCTCATTCGCTGTAACGGCGCCGACTTGGCTTTGACGTTCATAAGATGCAAACCAGAACAGTTTGTCTTTAATGAAGGGACCACCCAGGCGTCCGCCATAGTTGTCACGAGAAAAGGGCGGCTTTTCCGGGTCTTCGACGTCTAGTGATCCGTTGTTGGCCGCAAAATCGGAACGACGCCAAAACCCAAACCCCGATCCGTGGATCGCATTGCTTCCGCTCTTGGAAATGATGTTCACCGCGCCCGTGGACGTCAAGTCGGTGCTTACGTCCAGCGAAGATTGCGAGATGTTAAATTCTTCGATGGATTCATTCGACAGGTTCATCACGGTCGTTCCAACCGTTTCGTCGGTGATATCGACGCCGTCTACCTGAATGCGAGTGCTGCGGCCTGAACGGCCGCCAACCGAAACTCCCGTAAACTGGTTCTTCGTCGGGTCGAACGTGCCGCCGTCCACTACTTGCACGCCAGGCGCTTGCTGCGCCAAGTCAAGAAAATTGCGCCCGTTTAAAGGCAGCGCGTCAATTTGTTCCGCCTGAACAATGCCCTGTACCGTGGACTTGTCCGTGTCGACCGTTATGCTGTTCACCTCAACCACTACAGACGACGATACGGATCCAAGTTCCATTTTGAAATCCAATGAAGTCGTCACGCCAACTCGGATAGAGAAGTCTGCGTTAATCGTTCTAAATCCGTCATGTTCTAGTGTCAGCTGGTAGTCACCCGGAGCTAGGTCCGCGATGATCACTTGTCCCTCGGAGTTGCTGACAACGTTGACCTTGTTGCCCCGCTCCTTGCTCAAGACAGCGGCCTTCACATCAGAAACTGTCTTTCCTTCAGGGTCCGTTACTTGCACTGACAGTGCGCCGGTCAGTCTCTGGCCGAACGCAGCACAGGTGCAAAGTAACAGTGCTACGACAAACGACAGTGTTCGCACGGTTGCTTTCCGCATTTTCTTCAAATGCCCTCCCTTGACCTAAAATTATTTAGTGTTACCCGGTTTTGTAAATATTGATAACCTGGTGACTTCGAGTGATGCCATCGCAAATGCACACGATAGGCCATTTCAATTTATCGTTAACTTCTTTAATTTGTTGATGATAGTGCCGGTATGACGAGTTTAGATGTGGTTTTCTAGATTTTAATATGGATTTTTAAAGAATTGATTCATTGAATTCAAAAAAATGAGGTCGAGGTGAGTGTCGTCGCACTAGGTACCATTACGCGCTGAAGAGCCGCTATTCCATTCTGACCGCCAGGACGTCCTTTCCCCTGACCTTAACTTCAATTCCCAGTGGCGGCCGCAAATCCGTCCCTTGCACAATCGCCCCACGCGCCAGCAAATTTCCAGGAATCGCAGCATACTTCAAAGGGTCATACACCGTCCGGCTGCAGGGGTTACCAATCATGGGGTGAGTAGCCCGGCGAAGGCTGTAATCGCTCCTCAGCGTCTCCAAGTCCTGCACATATTCGAGCTGGCAACTCCCGTATGCCGCTTTCATAGCCAATGCCCAATAGCCGCCGGCTTGCGGCGCGGCACCGCCCGGAAGTCGTATCAACAGGGCGGGTACGTTCTCGCCTGTCGCTTTATTCCGAAATCGGAACGGCTTCGCGTCCCAAGGTTTTGCCAACTCGCCGACCTGTGCCACCACCGGATCGCTCTCCGTGGCCACCGGCACAGGCAAATCCGGTACTGCGGGTCCAGCAGGAACATCAATCTGAGCCGCGGACTGCGCCGGCGTGGCAGGAACTTCGCCACGGCGCGATTTCGAAAGCACCCTTCCGCCGACGAAAACCGCAACCAACACTGCCGCGAGTCCTCCCACGACCAGCCACGGACCGCCGCCAGGTCCCGACCGCCGCACCTCCGGGCCGCCAACGCCCGGTATTTGCGGCATCTCGGCCTTGAAGCGGTCATTTGTCGGAGGCTGGGGCTGGTCCGGCACGGCGATCTCCGCGAGAAAAACAAACGTCCACGGCTAGGCCCGCAATCACGCAGAATTTCAACGGCACCGCCGCCAGAGAAGGGAACACACTATGCGGCGAAGTTGCGAGCCAGTTTCCGCGCGGACGCACGCTGGCGTTCACGGCGGAAACAGTTGCATTGTAGGCGTGCTTCGCGACCAGGGCAATGCCGGGCTGGGGCGCTGCCACTTGAAAATCACCTCGGTTCTATTAGTGAAAAGGGAACAAGGCCGCCCGCAATGCTTGTCACCGCCCCCTTTACAGTTCTACTGTAGAAACTAGGCTAGAAGCAGCACATTTGGTCTAGGTGTCTCGGATCGTTGCACCACGCTGGCTCCGACACCTTACGACCTGTCCGGCTACACCATGACCGTCGACACCAGAGCCGCCGCGCGCCAGTTTGTCCGCAGCTTGAACATCCTGCTGAAGTTTGCGCGCCTGTATGAATTTGGCCACGTGCGCACCGCCGCGCAATTTGAAACCACCTGGAAAGAACTGCGCTCGGCCCTCGACGAAGCGGGCGGTGCCGGCCTCCTGCTTGGCGCTTCCGGCGCGCAAATCCTCTTGGATGGCGTGCCTCTGGGCGCCGCAGCCGCCGAACGCAGTTTCGCTCAACTGCTTTCCGCTTCAGGAATCGCCAGTATCCATTTTTCATCCAATCTTTCCCAAGCCCAGTTCGCGCGTTTCGTCCGCGCCTTCCCCAGCGGCAACGCCAAACCGCAATCTCTAGCTGAGCAACTCAAGCAAGCTTTGGCCGGCGAAACCAGTATCAAGATCAACGAAATTCGTTACGTTGCCGAGGACTCTTCTGTCGCCGGCGTAAAAATCGCCGCCAATCTCACCGCCAAAGTTCTCGGCGCGCAAGGCGACAAGTTCAGGGACTTTCTCGAAGACCCGAATCGCCTGCTGCAAATGATTCTCGCCGCCGAAGGTTCGCGCGGAGGCAGCGGGAGTGGCCCCGGAGGCGGCGGCCCCGGATTTGGTGGCGGTGGCGGAGTGCCGGGCGGCGCTGGCGCAACCGGCGGCGGCAGTGGCGGCGGAGCTGCGGGCATCACCAGCGGAAATCTTTGGGACACAGGCGGCGCCGCGGGTGGCTTCGGATCTGGCAACGCGGGCGGAGGTACAGCCAATGGTTCTGCGCCGGCGGG
The DNA here is from genome assembly GCA_035703315.1 of Candidatus Acidiferrum sp. Taxonomy (GTDB): domain Bacteria; phylum Acidobacteriota; class Terriglobia; order Acidiferrales; family UBA7541; genus Acidiferrum. The sequence continues at coordinate 5,769 of DASSYL010000347.1, forward strand.
GACTGGCTCCTTTCCGGTGTTGTCCGCGGCAGCCGCGAGTTTAGGCGCCTCTGCGCCGACAAATCAAAGCAAGTGGTTGACCGCCTCCGCATTGCTGCACTCCGGCGGCGCAGGGGGCGGCTCAGATTTTAGCGTGCAGGAAGAAGAAGTGCGCTCGATGCTGAGCCTCTTCGCACAGTTGGGACGCGCGCGCAGGGACGCCGGCAGTGGCGGAATGGACGCTTCCACTTTTCAATCGCGCCTTTCCGCAATGCCAGTGCGCAACCAAGTCACGCTGCAACAAGCGCTGGCGGGCCTGGCGGCACAGGCGCCCACTGAAAAACCCGATCAGCCCATGCTGCTGAAACTCGCGGAGCACGTCGCTATTCGTTTTGCGCTCGACAGCTACGAGAAAGGTGAACTGCGCGTCAACGCCGTCAAGCAACTGCTCGACCGCATGAACACCGAAATCGAAGGGCTGCGTAAGATCCTTACCTCCCAGGAAGAGCAGATGGCGGCGGCTGGGCTGAACGTGCAGTCGTACACGGAATTACTCGACCAGGAATTCTGGGAACAGGTTCCCGACGAAAACAAAAAAGAAGTCCTCGCTTCTGACGAATCATGGTGCGTGCCCCCGCGCAACGTGCGTGCCTTCCTTGAAGAAATGCTGCGCCGCGGCGAACTGAAAACTGTCAACGAAATCTTGATGAAGTATGCCGCGTGCATCGGTTTGGATTCCGAAGAAGCGCGCCGTACTACCGCCATCGGCTTGGGCGAACTTGCTGAACTCTACGGCAGCGGCGACGGCAGTGCGCTGATCGAAAGCATTCGTCGGGTTGGCAACCAGCTTGCCGCCGAACGCGATCCGGAATTGCAAACGCTCATCAGTGCCGCCTTTGTCCGGCTCAGCCAGGAGGCCGGTTCGAAACGCTGCTACCCCGCCATGCAGCAGGCGCTCGCTTCACTCGACAGCGTCGAAGCCCAGCGCCCCGGTGCTTCGCAAAACCTGCGCCCGCGCATCGGCGCCGAAGAGCGCATCCCCGAATTCGTCGAAGAAACGTTGCGCACCGGCGAAATCGCCGACGGCCTGCTGGACATTCTCGTGCTCATGCCCAAGGCCACCCTGAACTACATCACCAATCGCTTTGGCCACTCCGGCTTCCGCGATGATTGCGAACTCCTGGCCGAACTCGTCAAAGGTCTCGGTGAAGATGCCGTCCACCGCCTGACCGAATCGCTGCAAACGTCTTCCGCCAACGAAGCCGCCGAAGTCGTCGGCCTCCTCGGTCAGCTCGATCCCGAAGCCGTCTCGCGCGTTTTGCCCGTTCGCCTTTCGCAATGGCCCCGTTCCGTGCACGATCGCGTCATTCGCCAGCTTTCTACCGTTCCTCAGGAATCGCGCGGCATTTTGCTTCTCTCGATCTTCGATGCTTTGGACAATCTCATCAAGCCGCTCGCCCTCGACGAAATCGGCATGACAGGATTGCCCGATGCTATCCCGGAGCTTCTCGATCTTGCTTCCAGCGACGGAATTTCCGGCTACCTTCGCTTGAAAGCCATCGAAGCGCTGGGACGTTTGCGCGCCACATCCGCAGCTCCGGCGCTGCAAACAATTTTGGAAGCTCGCCAGGTCTGGCGTTGGCAATATCCGTCCGAGCTACGCGTCGCCGCCGCCCAAGCTCTGCAGCGCGTCGATCCCGTCACCACCATGCAACGTCTCGAAGCCTGGGGCTTCGAGAAGAAGGATCTTGCCCTCGAACCCACCGATCCCGAAGCGAACAGCGCCGTGATTCGCCAGCGCCGTTATGCTCGCCTGAAACTCAATCGCAACTTGGCCTTCCTCACTACCAACCTGCGCGAAAATTTCAAGCTCAACGTTCTCGAGCTGAACCTCGGCGGCGGCATTGGCGCAGGCGAACGGCATCTCGCGCCCGGTACGTTGGTTCACTTCAAGTTGAGTCAGGGCGTCCGCTCCATCAAGTTTCAGGCCCTGATTCGCGGTGCGCGCCCGCAGGCTATGGCCTTCGAATTCGTCGACATGGATCTCGAAGACCGCGCCCGCTTGCGTAAAATACTCCTCGACCTCGGCGGCCTCCCCCAGGCCGCCCATGTAGCCAGTCGCACGCGGCGGCGCGGCCGTATCGCCATTCTTAAGTAACCCGTCACGATTGGCGCGTCT
>DASSYL010000380.1:0-7295 GCA_035703315.1 Candidatus Acidiferrum sp.
AAGGCGCGGTCATCGGGCGCGGTGCCGTAAAGAATGCCGTCGACGACCAGGGGCGTGGTTTCAAATTTGCCGCCGGCCATGGTTTGGTAGGCCCACTGCGGGACGAGTTTGCCGGCGTTGCCGGTATTGATTTGATCTAGAGAGGAAAATCGCCGGCCGTTGTAGTCTCCCGAATACATCAGCCAGTTTTGCGGCTCTTTGAAGGCGTTGAGCAGTCGGTCTGAGGTAATTTGTGCCGACAGGGCGGGGGCAAGCAATACCACCAGGACCAGCGAGCAAACGGTGGACTTCATTGCGCACCTCCGGGAGCCTGGAGGCGGTTAACCAGAAACGTCAGAAGATCCTGTAAGTCTTTTTCTGGGAGAGTTTTTTCGTCGTAAGCGGGCATCAGAGACTTGCGCGATTTTTCCCAAGATTTGAGCGAGGCCTTGTCGAAGGAATGCACCTGTTCGCGGGTGTCGAGGAACTGGATGGTGAAGCTGTCTTCGTTCAGCAGTGTGCCTTGCAGTTTGCTGCCGTCGGCCGTGACGACATTGACGGTTTCATATTCCTCAGTGAATTCCTTCATGGCTTCGCCAAGACCCTGCGACAGGCGGCGGCTTGGATTGCGAATGGAATCGGTGAGGTAGTCGAGAGAACGCGCCGTGCCAGCAGAAGTGAGATCGGGGCCGAGGCGGCCACCTTGTCCCTTGAACATATGACAGGTGGAGCAGGCCGCGCTTCCAAAGAAGAGTTGGCGGCCGCGTTTTGAATCGCCGGTCATTTCCACTGGCTTATGTTCGACGCTGCGAATGTAGGTAATGACCTGCCAGAGCTCTTCCTCGGTCATGCCCACGCCTTGTTGCGTGGCGCCGTTGGGCGGCATGGCGGTTCCCGGGACGCCGTTACTGATAACGGTGAAAATTTCCTGGTCGGAGTCGCCGTGTTTTTTGGGAGTGCGCGTGAGATCGGGACCACGGCCACCGCCGCGCGCGCCAAGTCCGTGGCAGAAAGCACAGTTGGCCCGGAATTCGTATTCGCCGATCTTGGCCATTTTCGCGTCGCCGGAGTAGGGATTCTTGGCCTGAGCAGAGAGAGAATATGGCAGGCAAAGAACTGCGCACGATAGCGTAAGCGGAGCCAGAGCGAGAAAAAGAGATTTCATTCAGCACTCCAAGGGCGCACCGGGAAAAATCGCTGAGACTATACCACCGCCCGAGCGGAAAGAAATTCACAGGAGTTTTTAGGAAGCCGGATCATTTCCCACTTGAGGAACGGGGGCACTCAAATTGTCGAACTTCGAGCAAAGATGGGCGCGGCGGCGGGAAAATTCTTCGGGCGCTTCGTCATGGGTTTGCAATTTGCGCCGAGCCGCTTACTCGTAGGCAAGGGCGACCACTGGATCGTAGCTTGCGGCGCGAAGCGCGGGATAGACCGCTCCCGCCGCGGCGCCGGCAAGGGCCAGCACGAGAGCTCCGATGAGCCATCCCGGCGTAATCAGTATCTGCAGAGTGGGAGTCGTCTCGCGCAGAATCCCTTCAACGATGAAGGTGACGACGATGCCGGCGACTCCGCCAAGGAACGCCAGCACTAAAGTCTCACCGAGCAACAACTTGACGATGTCGAGCCGCGAACTTCCGAGTGCCTTGAGGATGCCTATCTCGCGCGTCCGCTCCATCACCATGGTGTGCATATTCAGGAGAACCACCAAAAAACTGATGACCATGCCGATGCCTACCATGGTCCGAATGAAAGGCCGCAACTCCGGCAAGTTGGAAGAATTCATCAGCGTGGTGTACTCCGCCACCGACTTCACACCATTGCCGGGAGCAGCCTGCAGGATCTGCTGCCGCGCGGCCTCGGTATCGCCCTTGCTGCGGACGTAAAGCATCGAGACTTTTCCCTCGGCCGCCGCGATGTCCTGCGCGGTCTTCAGCGGAATGAAGTAGCGGGCGCCCTTGCCGTGAACCACGATACCGCAAATGGTAAAGGAGTGATTGAGCAGCGTGACCTGGTCGCCGACCTTGAGATGCTTCGATTGGGCGACAATGTCATCGGCAATGGCTTCATCCGGGCCGCTAAACGGTTTGCCGTCGCGAAACAAAAATCCTTTGCTCAGCGCGTTAAACCTTTGGTAGTCAATCCCATAGACCAGGACAAAATTCTTCTGGTCCATCAGCGTGAGCGTGGGAGCGACCTCGTCCACACCGGGCAGCTTGGCGATCTTGCCTCCCAAATTCTCCGGAAGCACAGCGCGAGAAAATGCCAGGAACATGGAAGAGTTCGGCGGCTGCACCAGAATATCGGCTCCGACGCCCTCGACCCGTTTGCCCCATTCCGAAACAACGCCGGTAGTCATGCCGACGATCATCAACACCAGGAAAACCTGAATGGTAATGGCGAGAACGCTCAGCACGGCTCGCAGCGGGCGAGCCCTAATGTTGCCCCACATCAGTTGGGCCTGCGCAAACCGGCCTTCGAAGGTTTCATCCATGCAGTGAAGTCTCAGCGGACATTATAAGTTCTGATTTTTCAGCGCGCGCATTTATTTTTTGCGCGACGGAGCACAACGTGTGCCGAACGCCACGAGAAATATTTCTGCCGCATGAAGTTTTCAACACAAGTGTGGATAAGCCTGTGAAAAACCAGAGTCTACCAGCGGCTAACTCCACAAATACCAACAAGCTGGTACTGTTTGCACTGTTTTAGGGCAGTGGCGTAACTGTTTGGCCGCAAAGTTTGCCAAAGAAATTTTCAGTACCACTTCGGCGGACGGTCGAGATGAATCTTGATCACCTCGCTCGGATCGGTCAGCTGGTAGTACTTTCCGTAAGTCTTCCAGCCGTCCGCGACGATTTGTATCAGCACCCGGCCGAGCGGCGGATCCGGAATGTGTGCTACCCCCGAACGATTGGTCTTGACGTTGAGCGCGTATTGCCGATCCTTGCCGAGCTTTTTTTCTTCCACGTACTTGAGATACACGCTGGCATTTTCCACGGCCACGTTCTTTTCGCCGGCGGTGACTTCAATTCGCAGGCGCTTGGCGGCTGGCGCGTTGTCCGCGGCGTTATCGGGAGACTGCGAGTCCTTTGCGGAATTGTCCTGAGCGTAGAGCGGCACCATGAAAAGAAATAGAAAAGCGAGACCGGCGACCGGGATCCTGGTGGATGTCATGGCTTCCCCTCTAACATCGTCCACAAAATGGCGGCGCGGCGTCAAGCCTTGCCGCCGGACGAGAGACTTTGATGACCTTAATGCCCAAACGGGAATATCCACGCATCAGATGGTGGAACAACACTGTCGAACAGGAGTCTCGGTGGCAATTGACGGCAGGTACCGCCTCCTGTAAGTTGTTTGAACTGTGCGGCTTCCGCTTCGGAAGCTTCCCAAGCCGCGCCTTCAAGCGGCGTGCAGTTCAATCCGTTCCATCGCGTGCGTTGATCGCGTCGCCTGACGGGACGTCCCGGCAGAGTCAAGGAGAAAGCCATGGGTTTCGCCACAAACGCCATACACGTCGGGCAGGAGCCGGATCCGGCAACCGGTTCCATCGTCGCGCCCATTTATCAGACCTCGACGTTCGTGCAGGATGAATTGGGGAAAAACAAAGGCTACGACTATGCGCGCACGAACCACCCCAACCGGAAGGCTTTGGAAAAAACGCTGGCGAAACTGGAAGGCGGCCACGCCGCGTATGCGTTTTCGTCGGGGATGGCGGCGATCGACTCGGTATTTCGTTTGTTGCGGCCTGGAGACCATGTCGTGTTGTCGGAAGCGGTATACGGCGGAGTGTTTCGCCTGGCCACTCAACTACTTGTTCATTTCGGACTGGAGTTCAGCTTCGTCGACACGTCCTCGGCCGACGCGGTACTCGCGGCGATGCGAGCGAACACCCGAATGCTCTATGTCGAGACACCCACCAATCCGACCATGCGCATCAGCGACATTGCTGCCATGGGCAAACTGGCCGCTGAGCGCAACGCAACGCTGGTGGTGGACAACACATTCTTGAGCCCTTACCTGCAGCGTCCGATCGAACTTGGCGCGCACATCGTGGTCCATTCCATGACCAAGTATTTGAACGGGCACAGCGATTCGACTGGTGGGTGCGTAGTACTGACCCGCGCCGAAGACGCAGAAAAAATTTATTTTATCCAGCGCTCGGCGGGCGCGGGCTTGTCGCCCATGGACTGCTTTTTGGTGTCGCGCGGGCTGAAGACGCTGGCCGTCAGAATGCTGCAGCACAACGCCAATGGCATCGCCGTAGCCCGGCACCTCGATGCGCACGCCAAAATCCGCAAGGTCCATTACCCGGGCCTGGCTTCGCATCCACAGCACGACATTGCCCGCAAACAACAACGCGGGCCGGGAGCGATGCTGTCGTTCGACTTGGGGAGCCTGGAGGCTGCGCGCCGCTTTCTAAACCAGGTAAAAGTGTGTGCGCTGGCGGAAAGTTTGGGCGGCGTCGAGTCGCTCATTTCCCTTCCCGCGCTCATGACGCATGCGTCGATGCCCAAAGAAGTCCAGGAGCGCATCGGTATCAGCGAAGGCCTGGTCCGACTCTCCGTCGGCATCGAAGACGTCGAAGACATCATCGCCGACCTCGATCAGGCCCTTCTGTATGTCTAGTCGTCAAGAAATGTACCGAGTTGTGAGTGCTTTTTGGCGCGTTTTTGCCGTGCTGATTCTTATCGTTGCGTTGTTCGGGTCACCGTGGGCATCCGCCGCTGGCGAGTCGCGCGTCAGTCCGCCGCTGCACACCAGCGGCTACCAGATTCTGGATGCGAAGAACCGCGTCGTCCGGCTGACCTCCGTTAATTGGTACGGCTTCGACCAAAAAGAGTTCGTCGCGGGCGGACTCGACCACGCTCCACTCGGAAGAATCATTGAACAAATCCTTGCGCTCGGCGTTAATTCCGTGCGCCTACCCTGGGCCAATGAAACCATCGAGAGAAACCCGGTTGTTCGGGATTACGCCGTCAAAGCAAATCCACAATTTCGTGGCAAGCGCGCGATGGAAATCATGGACGCGGTCATCGCGGCTCTCGCCAAAGCCCGCATCATGGTCATTCTTGACAATCACGTCAGCCGCGCCGACTGGTGCTGCAAGGACGACGACGGCAACGGGCTCTGGTACAACGACGACTATCCGGAAGAAAAATGGCTGGACGACTGGCGTGCAATCGTCTTGCGCTACAAATTCCAGCCGTGGGTTGTAGGTGCGGATCTGCGCAATGAACTGCGCAGCGGCGCGGCTTGGGGCGGTAATGATCCTAAGCTTGATTGGCATGCTGCAGCTGAACGCGGCGGCAATCTCGTCCTGGGCGTTAACCCAAATCTCCTGGTAATGGTCGAAGGGCCGCAGTATTCCACCAACTTCACCGCGTTCGCCGATCTGACCCTCACCCTCAAGGTTCCCAATAGGCTGGTTTATTCTCCCCATGCCTACGCGACTCCGTCGCGAACTTTCGCCAACTACGAAGAAATGAAGCAGGCCTATGACGCACGCGCCGGGTTTCTGCTTCACAACAAGCCGGAGGTTCCGTTGTGGGTCGGCGAATTTGGCACCTGCCAGACGCTCGACTGCGGAGCTAACAGCCAGTGGTTCGTCTGGTTCGTGCAATATCTGAAGGAAAACAATCTCAGTTGGGGCTACTGGCCACTAAACGGCACACAATCGTCCGGCTACGGCCGCACCTACGACGCACTCGAAACCTACGGCCTGCTCTCGGCCGACTACCAGAAAATCGCGGCTCCCAAAATCCTGGCCCTCTTCCGCACCATCCAATGAATCCGGTTACACGCTTTCGCCTAGCCACTTGAGATAGCCGCGCGAGCCCCCGGCTACGCCCATCACCAGGAACTCCGGCACTTCAAAGCTGTGCAACCGAGCCACTTCGTTCTCTAATTCGTCAAGCCTGGCGGCCGTGGTCTTGATGAGCAGCAGGAACTCCTTCGCCCTTTCTACCTTTTCTTTCCACCGGTAGATGGATTCCACCGGGGCGGACAGCACATTCACGCATGCCGCTAGCCGCTTCGCCACTACCGCCTTGGCGATTTTTTTCGCTTCGGCGCGACTGCCGCAGGTGACCAGAACCACTTTCGCGTTCGTTCGAGCAGGCATATGAGTGTTATCTCCTGTTTTGTCCTATTTGCAGGCTATGCCGGAAGGGCTACACTAACCAAACTATGAGCGCTTCTCCAAGTATGGCCGCCTCGCCAATCAAGTTTGGCACCTCCGGATGGCGAGGACTCATCGCCGACGATTTCACTTTCGCGAATGTGCGGCTGGCGGTCGCCGCCATCGCCGAGCACGTCAAGGCCAAGACCGCAAAACCAACAATTTTGGTCGGATACGACACGCGATTTTATTCAGAAGAATTTTCCGCCCTAGCCGTGACCATCCTGCGCCAGCACGGCGTTCGTGCTCTGCTGTGCGACACCTTCACGCCGACTCCAGCGGTCGCGTACGAGATCGAGCGCGCCAAGTTGGATGGCGCGATCAACTTCACCGCCAGCCACAATCCCGCCCAGTATCACGGACTGAAGTTTTCTTCTTCGGATGCAGGACCTGCCCTTCCGGAAATTACCAAGGACGTGGAAGCGCGCGCGACGAAACTGTTCGCAGCCGGCGGCGTGGCGCCGGTTAAGAGCGACACCACCGGCGTCGAAAAAACCAGCTTGCACGACAAGTATGTGAAACGTCTGGCTGAGTTGGTCCGCTTCGATGTCTTGGCCAATGCGAAAACGAAATTCGCGGTGGATGCGCTGCACGGCTGCGGCGCGGGCTATTTGAACAAAGTACTGGCCGATCACGGCGTGCTGGCGCAAACGATTCGCGCCGATCGCGACGTCCTGTTCGACGGAACTGGCCCCGATGTCAGCGAAGAGAATCTGGCTCCGCTTCGCGATGTCGTGCTCTCTTCCAAGGCGACCGCGGGACTCGCCACCGACGGCGACGCCGATCGTTTCGGCATCATTGATTCCGACGGATCGTGGATCCAGCCCAATCTGATTTTGGCGCTCGTGTACGACTACCTGGTCGAGTCGCGCGGCTGGAAGATGCCGGCAGCACGCAGCGTCGCCACCTCTGAACTGATGGACGCTGCAGCGAAGTCGCATGGGCAGACCACATTCCAAACGCCGGTGGGATTCAAGTACATCGGCCAGCTGATTCGCGAGGACAAAATCGCGTTAGGCGGCGAAGAAAGCGCCGGTCTCACGATTCGCGGCCATATACCGGAAAAGGACGGGATTCTGGCGTGCCTGCTGGTCGCCGAGATGATTGCGGCGCGGGGCGCGTCGGTCGGCGAACAGAT
>DASSYL010000034.1:0-6247 GCA_035703315.1 Candidatus Acidiferrum sp.
ATTTTTCTGCAGCTGCCAGATAGGGAGCCGTGGCCGCTCATCAATCCGCAAATCACCCAGCGCAGCGCAGAAAAGATCGTGGTCTGGGACGCCTGCCTGAGCTTTCTGGCAATTTTCATGCAGGTCGAGCGGAGCAGAGAAATCACCGTTCGCTACCAAGACGTACGGGGCCAATGGCGGGAAATTCGCGCTGGTGAAGAACGCGATCTTTCCGAACTTCTGCAACACGAGATCGACCATCTGGACGGAGTCTTATGCATCGATCGCGTGACCGACGTCACCAGCATCTGCACCAAGGAAGAGTTTGAGAAGCGGTACCGCCCAAACAGTCCGTATGCGGTGAAGGCCTGATAGGTTCTCACACGCAGAAGAAGCGGCTACGGCACCTCGGAGTTTGCCACAGCCGCCCTTCGCACCACCACCGATCGGGCCGTCCGTCGAAGTTCGTTTCTGGTGCCGATCGACACTCTATAGTGCTGCTCGGCTCGCTAACGTTTCATGGAGTTCCTGGGCGTCACCTATCTTCGCCGCGAGGTATTCTAAGCAGGTCATCGTCACTGGCTGAATCGAGGCGCAATGAGCCGCAAAGTCAAATGGGGAGTCCTGGGTGTCGCATCCATTGCCACTCGCAAAGTCATTCCGGGCATGCAAAAGGGCCAGTGGAGTGAAGTCGCGGCAATTGCGTCGCGCGACTCGGAGAAGGCAAAACGGGCCGCGAGCGAACTTGGCATATCCAAATCGTACGGCTCTTACGAAGCGTTGCTCGCCGATCCCGATATCGAGGCCATCTACAATCCTTTGCCCAATCATTTGCATGTGCCGTGGTCGGTCCGCGCCGCCGAGGCCGGGAAGCACATTCTTTGCGAAAAGCCGATTGCGCTCAACGTTAATGAAACGCGGGAACTGATGCGGGTGCGCGACCGCGCCGGCGTAAAGATCGGCGAAGCCTTCATGGTCAAAACGCATCCGCAATGGCTGCGCGTGAAAGAACTTGCGCAGGGCGGCGCCATCGGACAGCTTAAATCCATCACCACAATTTTTAGTTATTACAATCGCGATCCGCACAATGTCCGCCATAAGCCGGAGTGGGGAGGCGGGGGGCTGCTCGATATCGGCAGCTACCCGATTACGTTGTCGCGCTGGCTATTTAACGAGGAGCCGTGGCGTGTGACGGGCGCTCTCGAACTCGATCCCGACTTCGGAACCGACCGCCTGGCCTCGGGCATTCTGGAATTTTCCAGCGGACATTCGGTTTTTGCGTGCGGCACGCAAACCAACTATTACCAGCGCATGGAGCTGCTCGGCACCAGCGGACGGCTCGCGGTTGAAATTCCGTTCAACGCGCCGAATGATCGCCCCACGCAAATCACGGTTGCCGACGGCATGTCCATTTACGGGGGTAAGGTGGAAGTCGAGGAGATTCCCGTCTGCGATCAATATACGATCCAGGGCGATGCGTTCTCAAGGGCTATCCGTGAAAATACCGAAGTTTCCGTGCCGCTTGAAGATGCTCTTGGCAACATGAAAGTGATCGACGCCATTTTTCGTTCAGCCAAGTCCAGCCAATGGGAAAGGCCCTAGCAGCGGCCATCAACTTCGGTTCCTAGGTCCTCTCTGAAGTGTGATGCGCTCGTTCCTAGCGGTTGCCGACGACCACACTCCACTTCCGCACGTGCCATTTCTTGACCAACCCGTTTCTTACATACGGGTCGTTGTTCACAAACTCTTCTGCTGCGGCAGCGCTTTCTCCACAAAAAATAAGTAGTGCGCCGTCCGCCGGGTCAGCCAGCGCGCCAGCCAGTTGGATTTCGCCCCGGTCATATGATGCGCGGGCAAGGCGGAGATGCTCTTCACGAAACGGAGCGCGCCGGTTCACAAAGTCGTCCGCCAACTGGTCGTAAAAAAGCGCGTAGTAGTTGGCCATTAGCAATCCCTTTCCGGAACCGAGTGCAGTTTAGCGCGAAGCGGTTCTTCGCCGTTACCGCTGGCAAGCTGTATGAGCAAAAAATTCGCTTGACAAAGCCGCCTAAGGAGCGCAAAAAGTCTCGTATTGAACCGATTTAAACGCAGCGCTCCCCCCGCCCGATCGGTTCCTTTGCCCTGCCCCCACCGACCGCGAAAGAAGGCAAATCCAATGGAAAAGACCTGGCGAAAGATCAAACTGCACATCAGCAGACACCGGGTACCCGGGATGCCTCGCAGTCTATGTATCTCAGCGTTTTTGCTGGTCGCAGGGGCGACCTGCTTCGCTCAAACGGCGTTCGTTCGCGTCAATCAAGTCGGCTATCCTGTGAACGCGAGCAAACGCGCTTACCTGATGACGTCTACAACCGAAACCGGTGCGACGTTCAAGCTGACGAATTCTTCCGGCGCGTCGGTCTTCAACGCGGCCATCGGTCAAAAGCTCGGCGCATGGGGTTCTTTCTCCAATGTTTACGCGCTGGATTTCGACAGCGTGACAACGCCTGGGACCTACACCATCACCGTAACCGGCCCGGCGCCTGCAACATCGCCAAGCTTTCTCATCGACCTCTCTGCCAACGTTTATTCGACGCCCCTCGCGAACAGCCTGTACTTTTACCAAAACGAGCGTGACGGAGCGAACTTCATCGCCTCGCCCCTTCGTTCCGCGGGCGGTCATCTCAACGATGCTACGGCGAGCGTGTACCTCACGCCCAACGTGAACAAGAACGGACGTTTTTCCGGCGATCTCACTCCGACGGGCGCACAAATGGATGCTTCCGGTGGCTGGTGGGACGCCGGCGATTATCTCAAATTTGTGCAGACCGAAAGCTACACCACGGCGCTGATGCTGATCGGCGTGCGTGACTTTCCGTCGCAGATGGGGTCCTCGGCGCCGGCATCCACAAACTTTACCAGTGAAGCGAAATTTGGCACCGACTGGCTACAAAAAATGTGGAACGACAGTTCGAAGACGTTCTACTATCAGGTCGGCATCGGCAATGGAAATGCGCAAACGATAAGCGACCACGATATCTGGCGTTTGCCGCAGTCTGACGACACGTTTCAGAGCTGCACCTCGCAGTATCGCTACATCTGCGATCGCCCGGTATTCATCAATACCGCCGGCGGAGCGGGCGCCAAAATTAGCCCGAACCTTGCGGGACGCATGGCCGCTGCTTTGGCCGTCTGCTATCAGGTTTTCAAGACAACGCAGCCGGCATATGCAAATCAGTGCCTGCTGTCAGCGGAGCACATTTTTGACCTTGCAAACACGGCGCCGAGCGGCAAGCTGCTCACGGTGATCCCATTCAGCTTCTATCCGGAATCCGAGTGGCGGGACGACCTTGAACTAGGCGCCACGGAGCTGTACCTCGCTTTGCAGTCTGGCAATGTTCCCGCTGGCCTGCCACACCCAAATGCCAGCTTTTATCTGACCGCCGCGGCCGAGTGGGCGAACTCCTACATAACGGGGCCAGGCGATGCTGGCGACACACTCAATCTCTACGACGTCAGTGGTTTAGCGCACTACGAGTTGTACCGGGCACTGGGGCTGGCGGGGAATCCATCAGGTCTAGCGACAACACAAGCGGCATTGCTCGCTGATCTGAAAAAGCAAATCGACAAAGCGGTTGCTCAGGCGGCGACCGATCCCTTCGGCTTCGGATTCCCCTGGGCAGCTTACGACACGACTTCTCATGGCGCTGGCTTGGTGGTTATGGCCAATGAGTACGACAACCTGACAAACTCCGCCGCCTACGCAGCCTACGCGAATCGCTGGCTCGGAAATATCTTGGGCACGAACGCGTGGGGAACTTCACTCATCGTCGGAGACGGCAGCGTGTTTCCGCATTGTATGCAGCATCAGGTCGCCAATTTGGCCGGTTCGCTGAACGGGACGGAACCATTATTGCGCGGCGCCGCGGTGGAGGGACCTAACTCAATCTCGACCAAAGGCGCTCTGGGTGGAATGATTGCTTGCCCGACCAATGGCGTGGATGTTTTTGCGCAATTCAACGGCAACGGAGCGGTCTTTAAGGACAATGTGCAGTCTTACTCTACGGTCGAGCCGGCCGTGGATCTCACCGCTTCTTCCTTCCTAGCGTTTTCGTGGACGATCGCGGGCGCACCAAGCGGGACGCCCTGAAAGCGAACCAGCCGAGGAGATAGGGAGCTAAGCTCCCGAGCCGCCTGCGATGGAAGGCACCAGCAACACTTTGTCGCCTTCTTTCACTGCACACTCCTCGCCGCCAAGGAAGCGAATGTCCTCCTCGTTCAAATAAACGTTCAGGAATTGCCGGATCTGCCCCTGATCGTCGCGCACGTGACGCGAAAGACCGGGGAACTGCGTCGTCAAAATGTTCAGCGCCTCGGCAATCGTCGCAGCGTTACAGTCAAGCTTCGGCGTCCCGTCGGTGAACCGGCGAAACGCGGTGGGAATTTCAATCGTCACAGCCATCATTACTCTCCCGTATTTAGATCAATTCTCTGAAAGCAAACTGCCAAACCGGCTCAAGCTTTTCCAGCCGCGGCGCTCGCCGCGAGCTGGGAATCGAGGTAGGCCTCAAACGCTTCCAACTTCGGCGCAATCGCTTCCGCGGCCGGATAATCGGCTGCAATCGCGTCGGTCGTCTTTAGTCCATTGCCGGTGATCGAGACCACTGTGGTTTCGTCGGAACGAATCCGCCCCTCGCCAACCAGTTTTTGTGTGACGCCGGTCGTAACGCCGCCGGCGGTCTCCGCAAAAATTCCTTCCGTCTCCGCCAGCAGTTGGATGGCTTCCACGACTTCACGGTCCGAAGTGTCGTCCGCCCAGCCGCCCGATTCGCGGATCTGCTTTATCGCAAACGGGCCGTCCGCCGGATTGCCAATTGCCAACGATCTGGCGATGGTGTCCGGTTTCTGCGGTTCGAACCGCGCCAGTCCACGTTTCACAGCCGTCGAAATAGGCGAGCATCCGGTCGCTTGCGCGCCAAAAAACTTTACCGGCTTTTCTTCGACCCAGCCCAAAGTCACAAGTTCGCGAAATGCTTTCGCAATTTTCGTAATCAGCGAACCGCCGGCCATTGGCACCACCACGTTGTCTGGCAGCTTCCAGCCCAACTGTTCGGCAATTTCAAATCCGTGCGTCTTTGACCCCTCCGCGTAGTAGGGACGCAAATTCACATTCACGAGTCCCCACTTAAAACGATCCGCACTCTGTGCGCACAGCCGGTTTACATGGTCGTAGTTGCCATTGATGCGCACGATGCGCGCGCCATACACGGCCGTGTTTAAGATTTTGGCAGGCTCTAGGTCCGCGGGAATGAACACGCACGCTTCAAATCCTTGCTGTGCCGATTGAGCCGCCACCGCGTTCGCCAAATTTCCAGTGGACGAGCAGCCGACCGTCTTGAATCCAAACCGTCCTGCAGCCGCTAACGCCGTCGCAACGACCCGATCCTTGAACGAGAGAGAAGGGAAGCAAACCGCATCATTCTTGAAGTACAGGTTCCGCAGGCCCCACTTTTTTGCCAGGTGCTTCGAGGCCACCAGCGGCGTTCCACCAACCGTGTTGGGGAACGAGAAGCCGTCCGGCAGCGGCAGAAACTCCGCGTAACGCCACATATTGAAGTCGCGTCTGCCCAATTTTTCCTTAGCGGCAATGGATTTCAGAGCTTCGTAATCGTAGGCAACTTCTAGAGGGGAAAAGCATTCTTCGCAGAACGACCGCGGCGTATTACCCCACAACTTTCCGCATTCCCGACAACGTAATTGATAAATCTCCGGCATAGCGATGTCCAATCGTGGCCCAAACAGCAAAAGCCAACGGAAATGGCCGAGGTTGCAAAACGAAACGTGAATGGATTAGGGCCAGCGCGGAGGGTATAAAATGAAAATCCCTCCGTGCCAAAGAGTGCAGGAGGGTCTCAAAATCTTTCGAGAAACTCTACCAGCTCTTTAGCAGTTTTTTACGTGGAGCAAGTCGCCCTAAATCGCCACGTTTCGCCGCAGCAAGCGGCTACCCCATTAATGCCATGTCAGCAATCGGTTGTCAATAGCATTTCTGA
Organism: Candidatus Acidiferrum sp.; assembly: GCA_035703315.1. GTDB lineage: Bacteria > Acidobacteriota > Terriglobia > Acidiferrales > UBA7541 > Acidiferrum. Next base: position 6,012 of record DASSYL010000034.1, read on the forward strand.
ACAGGCCAAGTCTTAACAACAAAATCCCCCGTTCCTGCGTCAAACTAGGGAGTAGTCGACATGAAATTTACAACGCCTCCAAAGCCAACCCGGCCGAAAGGCCAGTGTGTTTTCCGGCGCAGCCTGCACCTTGCGCAGGGCAACTACGGGAAAGTCACGGTGTTATACTGAAAAGGTTAGGGTGCGGTCCAATGGAATCAGGGTTAGGAACCCTGAAACCCGAGCGAGTCGGCGGC
>DASSYL010000458.1:0-3941 GCA_035703315.1 Candidatus Acidiferrum sp.
TCAGCATTCCCAGCATGGCCTTGCGCGCCGGTGATTTGAGTTCGACGCCGAATCCCACGCCGATTTACAATCCCTTCAGTGGAAACCAGGACGGCACAGGCCGTCAGCAGTTGGTAGCCACGTCCGCTCCCGGCGTGGCTACGGTGGCTGGGCGCAACGGCATGGTGGACGCGTACAACCCGGCCTGCACCAACGCAGCCGGTTGCCCGAACATGGTTCCGCTGGCCTTGATTGATCCCATATCCGCCAAGCTCATGGCTCTTTTGCCGAACCCAACCGGTCCGGGCAACGCGAACAACTACTTTGCGCTGCTAGCGTTTCACAAAGATACGGATTTCGTGGACGCCAAGGTGGATGCCAACCTTACGGACAAAGACCGGCTAAGCGGGCGGTTCAGCTACCAACGTCCGTCAATTTTCCAAGCGCCGATCTTCGGTTTGGCAGGTGGACCGGCACAAGGCAATTTTGAGGGGAGCGGCCTCCAGAACACGTATAGCATCGGCCTCAACTACAATCGCCTTTTCTCGAATACCCTGGCTGCCGAGTTTCGTGTGGGTGTAGCCTGGTACCACAACGAAGCTCACAACAGTGACTTCGGCTCGACAGCTTCCGAAGATCTCGGGATTCCCGGCGTTAACCTCGATCCGATCACTAGCGGAATCGTGGGCGTTACGATTGCCAATAACCGAGGATTCTCGAATCCGCTAATTGGGTATTCCGCAAGCCTTCCGTGGATCCGGTCAGAGACAAATATCGATTTTGCGAATACTTGGACGAAGATTCTCGGCAATCATACGCTGAAGTTTGGCGTGGACTTGCGGCGGATTCGCGATGCCTTGCTGCAGGAGCAGACGTTCAGTCCGCGCGGTCTCTACACTTTCGCCGATGGCCAGACGGCGCTTAACACTGGCACCGGCACGTCGAAAACAAGTTTTACCAACGACTTCGCTAGCTTTCTGCTGGACGTCCCAAACCAGGCTGGCCGCGACTTGGCAACCTTCTTTCCAAACTATCGAGCGTGGCAATTTTTCGCTTTTGCGCAGGATAAATGGGTGGTTACACCCAAACTCTCCGCCGACCTGGGAGTCCGCTGGGAGTTCTATCCGGCTGCAACGCCCGTCGCGAAAGGCGGCTTTTCGAATTACGATCCCACCAACAATACGCTCGTGGTGAGTGGCTTCGGGAATAATCCGGACGATCTGGGGATTAAGACACATTACAAATATTTTGCGCCTCGCATCGGGTTGGCGTACCGTCTGAGAGAATCGACCGTGTTCCGCCTTGGATTCGGCATTAGCTACACGCCATTCCCGGATAACAGTTACGCCTTCAATTTCCCGGTGCGGGCGAATGTGGCGTTCAATCCGGCGGTTGCCACCTATGGTCCCGCCGTGCTGGCGGATGGGGTAACTCCGGCTACTTTCGAGAACGGTTTCCCCACGCTCACCCTCCCCGCGATACCATCCAGCGGGATCATCAGCAATCCGGCGGTAAGTGCGAACTATTTTGTGGTGAATCAGAACTTCAAGAATCCGTATGTGGAATCGTGGAACGCAGCCATCCAACAGTCGCTACCCTGGCGCTTCGTTCTCGATTTGGCGTATGTTGGCAATCACAGCGTCGATACCGTCGTCAACTACAACCTCAATGCTGCGACCGTGGTCGGCCTCGGCACGCATGGGCAACCCGAGTTTGACTCCTTCGGGCGGACTGCCTCTACGAATCTCTTATTTGCGGGATACTCATCGAGCTACCATGCATTGCAGGCGAAGTTTGATCGCCGTTTCTCGGGGGGCTTTGCGACCACCACGGCGTACACGTTCGGCAAAGGTATGGGCTTTCAAACGGGCGACGACGGAGGGCTGGCCTTCTATATCGATCAACGGCGCAATTACGCGCGCAACGACTTTGACCGAACACATACTTTTGTGGAGAGCGTTGTTTATGACCTGCCGTTCGGTAGGGGCAAGCGCCTTCTATCATCTGGGGTCGCTGCCGCGGTGCTGGGTGGCTGGCGAGTGTCCAGCTTTCTCACAATTATGAGCGGGCTCCCGCTCTATTTTACGGCTAGTTCTGGTTCGCTTTTGGCGCCGGGAAACACCCAGACGCCGGATCTGGTTGCTCCCGTGAAGATCCTCCACGGGATCGGCCCAGGCGATCCCTGGTTTAGTACGTCGAGCTTCGCTGCTCCGGCGGCCAACACGTTCGGTAACGTCGGGCGCAACTTTCTCAGCGGACCGAACTTTTTCAACCTGGACGCTTCGGTCGCTAAGTCAATCCGATTCACAGAACGTTTCAATCTCGAGCTGCGTTTGGAGGCATTCGGAGCCACCAATACGCCGCAGTTCTTCTTCGGCTCCGGCAACGGCACAGTGGCAGGCGTGACACTCGGCAGTTCTAGCTTTGGCCAGATCACCAGCGCCACGGGCGGCCGCCAACTTGAAATCGGCGCAAAGTTCAGCTTTTGACCCGTCCTGGCAGCGAACCGACGAGATCGAAGGCATCGGTTGCGCGGCACCGGTGTCCAGGAAATGTGAAATCGCTTGTCAATGGGGATCGGTCCGTCGAACAGCGACGCCGCGGAAAGCAGCAAAGAAAAATGTGATTTCTCGTTCTCGACAATGAAGTTGCTTGTAACACCGCGGCCGGGGCCGAAGCAGTTGGAGCTGTTAACGCTGTCTTGTGACCCAATCTAGTGCTCAATTGGGATCCGGCAAACGCAGCGGCGTGTAGTGTAGTGAGACGGCCTTTCCGGATGGATATAATCTGCTTCCGAAAGAACGCATAGGCCATTGCCATTACAAGGATGCGAGAAGGAAGCCAGGCGGCAGTCGGTACGAATGGGTGGCGATGGGTCACAGCGTCATCGCCTGGGTCGGGCAATTGAAGCGCGATTGGCTATTATTCTAGCTCCCTGGCGTGGCACAAGCACGCCCGAGGAGTCGACACGACGGAGCTGGGCAGGCCTGCAAAAAGCTGCGCGAAGCCGGAGCGATCTAGGGAGGAGGCCGAAGATTGGCTGGGTGTTCAAGCATTCGCGATATGACGATACTCCACGAAGATAGGCTTTTCCCGTCCGACCCCGGCACTCGGTCTGTCGCCCGGCGGCTTTACAGCAGCATCCGTAACTTGCCGATCATCAGCCCGCACGGCCACGCTGACCCTCGTTGGTTCGTGGAGGATAAGTCCTTTCCGGATCCGGCTCAATTGTTCGTCGTCCCCGACCACTATGTCTATCGAATGCTCTACAGCCAGGGTATCCCGCTTGAGCAACTGGGGATAGGAGCTACGTCTCTCGAGGACCCTAGACGCGTTTGGCGCATTTTCGCGCAGCACTACTATCTCTTCCGCGGCACTCCAACCCGGCTGTGGCTGGATTTCGCGTTTCATGAGCTCTTTGGCTTGGATGCGCGTCTTACGGCGGAAAACGCCGACGAGTATTACGACGCAATAATCGAAAAACTGAAGGCGCCGGAATTTCGCCCGCGGGCGCTCTACGAACGATTTCGGCTTGAGGTGTTGGCGACGACCGATTCGCCCCTCGATTCGCTTTCGCATCATGTGGCCATCCGCGAATCAGGCCTTAAAGGACGGATCATTCCGACTTTTCGCTCGGACCCGGTGGTCGATCCTGATTTTCCAAACTTTGTGGAAAATCTTGGGCGTTTGGGGCAGATCACGGGTCGAGACACAGCCAGTTGGCACGGATACCTTGCCGCGTTGCGGCGCAGGCGGCTGGAGTTCAAGGCCCTCGGTTGCACGGCGACGGACCACGGCCACCCAACGGCCGCAACTGCAGACCTGAACCCGGATTCGGCGGCCCAGCTCTATCAAAAAATAGCGTCGGGCACTGGCGATCCGGATGAGCGCGAATTGTTTCGCGCTCCGATGCTCACGGAAATGGCAGCCATGGGCCTCGATGACGGACTGGTTATGCAAAT
>DASSYL010000470.1:0-12887 GCA_035703315.1 Candidatus Acidiferrum sp.
GTGCCCAAGACAACGCCCGTTCATTTCGAATGGCGCCCGGTCAAGGACGCGGTCACTTACAATTTGCGCGTAAGCACGACGGCGATGTTCACCAAACTCGTAAAGGATTTGAAGCTGACCGGAACTTCGGCGGACATCACCGGTCTCGATGCAGGCGACTATTTCTGGAACATCATTGCCGTAGACGGCAAGAAGCAGACCAGCGAAGTCAGCGAAACTTTCAAATTCACGATCGTCGTCCAGGGCAAGTCCCAAGAAATGGTTTTGGAAATCGGCGGCACGCAACTGCACGGGCGCGTCGCGGAGATTTTTGGCAGGACGGAGCCCGGAGCGGCGCTGATTGTGAACGGCCAGTCCGTTCCGAACATCGGATCGGACGGCAACTTCCGGTACTTCACGGAACCACTCGATCCGGGCGAGCACACGATCGTGATTGTCGGCCAGAACCGCCGCGGCGGCACTGCCAAGCAGCAGGTAACTATCGTGGTGCCGAAATAGGTTCTTCCGAGACGCTTCGCGTCCCTTTTGCGTCCGCCACGCGCTTCGGAGAGAATAGAAGGTTGCCCGGGAATTGAGATTTTTCCTGGCGCTCCGCAGAGCGCCGTGGTCATGATTATTCGGTTGGAGAAGTGAAAGGACTGGGGGAATGAACAAGAACGGTTACAACATGAGGTCGGTGTTCAGTCTGTTTTCGTCCGACCTCGCCATTGATCTCGGAACGGCGAATACCCTGGTCTTTTCCCACGGCAAAGGCATCGTCGTCAACGAGCCCTCCATTGTCGCCATCAACAAAGTCAGCGGAGAAGTCGTCGCCGTCGGCCGCGAAGCCAAGGAAATGCTGGGTCGCACTCCCGGCAACGTAGTCGCCATCAAGCCGATGAAAGACGGGGTTATCGCTGATTTCAAAGTCACCGAGAAAATGTTGACGTATTTCATTCAGAAGGCGCACAACCGCCGAGTGCTCGTGCACCCTCGCATCGTCATCGGCGTACCCAGCGAAATCACACCGGTCGAAAAGCGCGCCGTGCAAGACTCTGCCTATCGAGCGCGCGCCAGTGAAGTCTATCTCGTGGAACAAGCTATGGCTGCCGCGATCGGTGCCGGCCTTCCCATTGAGGAACCGAGCGGCAACATGGTCGTCGACATCGGCGGCGGCACTACCGACATCGCGGTGATTTCCATGAGCGGCATTGTTTATTCGCGTTCCGTGCGCGTCGCCGGAAACGAAATGGACGAAGCAGTCATGCAATATTTGAAGCGCAAGTACAACTTGCTCGTCGGCGAGCGCACTGCGGAACAGATCAAGATGGAAATCGGCTCCGCCTACCCTCTGGAAAAGCCGCTGACCATGGAAGTGAAAGGCCGCAACCTTATCGAGGGCGTTCCCCGCACCGTAACCATTGATGACAGCGAAATCCGCGAGTCCCTCGCAGAATGCGTCGCGACCATCGTCAACGCTGTGCGGGTCGCGCTGGAGCGCACTCCGCCCGAACTTTCCGCCGACATCAGTGACCGCGGCATCGTCCTGACGGGCGGCGGCGCGCTGCTCAAAAATCTCGACAAGCGCATCCGCGAGGAGACCGGCTTGCCAGTTTCCATCGCCGATGATCCCTTGGCTTCGGTGGTACTTGGTACCGGAAAAATGCTCAGCGACTTCAAATTGCTGCGCCAGGTTTGCATCGATTAAAAGTTTTGCTGCTTCGCGAAGTCGAATCGTTTTAGGAGTTACTAGTAACGAGTGACCAGTCACTCTCCACTAGTCGCTCCAAGCAGTTATCAAATTTCGTGTTTCGAGATCCTAATGGCCGGTCTTCCCTCTCGTCATCGCTCGCTGTTCCTCCTGCTAGGAGTCGTCCTTCTGCAGGTGTTGCTGCTGGCGGTGCAAATCAAGCGTGATTCCCAGGGCCGCCTTATTCGGGTGTGGACCGTTTCCGCCGTTTCGCCCTTCCAGCGCAGCGGTGCTTGGGGAGTCGGCAAGGTTCGCGACGCCTGGCGCCACTACTTTGCTTTGAGCGACACCGCGCGCCTGAACGAACAGCTGATTCGCGAAAACGGCGCCCTCAAACTGGAAGTCCTGCAATTGCAGGGTAAATCTGCAGAGGCGGATCGCCTCGCCGCCCTGCTTAACTTCAAGCAGAAACAGAATAAAGTTCCCATGGTCGTCGCCCGCGTCATCGGTTCGAGCGCCGACCCCAACAGCAGCGTCATCTACATCGATCAGGGCCAGCGCGACGGCATCCGCAGAAATATGGGCGTGATTACTCCGGAGGGAGTGGTCGGCAAAGTGATCGAGTCCTATCGCGACGCGTCTCTAGTCCTGCTCGTCACCGACCGCGACTCCGGCGTAGGCGCTATGATCGCGGACTCGCGCATCCAAAGCCCCGTCGGCGGTACCGGCGAACCTCTGCTCAACATGAAATATGTCGGCAACGATGACGAAGTTGCCGTCGGCTCGCGCGTCGTTACCAGCGGCATGGATCGCATTTTTCCGAAAGACTTGCCTGTCGGCACCATCACTCAAGTCAAACCCGGCGGTCAGTACAAGCAGATTCGCGTGAAACCCTCCGCCAGTCTGGAAAAACTGGAAGAAGTCCTCGTGCTACTCACAACAGATCCCCTAGTTCTGGCTCCAGAGCCTTCCCCGCAGGCCGGTGGCAGCTCCGCTCCGCCTCGACCCGCTCCGGCAAAGGCAGCGCCGCAGTCAACTTCCGCCGCTACCACCAACAAGCCTTCGGACAAGCGCCCATGAACGAAACTTACGATCTCCGTATCGGCGAATCGCACATTGAAGTCCACAAGTTTCACAGTGGCACGATTCTGGTCAGCCTGCTGATCGCTGTCATTCTGCAATCTTTCCTGCCGGTCTACATCTCCAGAGCGGGCATTCTTGATCTGCCGCTCCTCATCACCATCTATTTCGGCCTCAGCCGCCGTAATCCTTCCTCAGGACTTCTGCTCGGGACCGTCATCGGCTTGCTGCAGGACAGCCTCAGCAAGACTCCACTTGGCCTTTTCGGTATCTCTAAGACCATCATCGGTTATCTCGCATCCTCCATCGGCGCCCGGCTTGATACCGAACACCCCGCCGCACGCTTTGCTCTCACCGCTGCCTTCTTCTTCCTGCATCAGGGCATCGTCATCCTCATCCAGAAACTTCTCCTCGCCCAGCCGCAACCGTGGTTTACGATGCGTCTGCTGGTCGCCTGCCTCGTCAATGCCACCCTCGGCGTCTTTCTCTACTACCTACTCGACCGCTTCCGCAAATCGTAGCCGGCCCCGCTTGGTCTGGTCATGGTGGGAGTTAGGGATTCTTTTTTCGTGGTGCGCGGCACGGTCAGTGCGCCAGCAAAAACTGCTTGAAGTCCTCGTACTCATTCGACTTCCCGATCGACAATTTCGGCCGCTTTAAATAATTCGCCAGCCGGTCCGGCAGCGGCGGCGCAATCCCAATCGCCTTCTCCACAATCTCCGCGAACTTCGCCGCGTGCGCCGTAGCCAGCACTAGTCCCTGCGCCGGCTCGGCATGTTCTTTTTTGTACGCTTCCCAGCCCAAAATCCCGACCGCAGTATGCGGATCGGCAATGTAGCGGTACTTCTCCCACACCGTCTTCATCATTGCCAACGTTTCTTCGTCGGAAGCGCCGTGCCCCCAAATCTCCCGCCGCACGTATTCGAGCCGCCCTCTGCATAGATCGAGCAGCCGCGGAAAATTATTCGGATTGCCCACATCCATCGCGTTCGAATACGTCGCGGTGGCTGGCCGCGGCTCGTACTTCCCGCTCAGCAAATATTGCGGAATCACATCATTCGCATTCGTAGCCGCCACAAACTTCGCCACTGGCAGCCCAATCCGCTTCGCGAAAATTCCCGCCGTCAAGTTTCCGAAATTTCCGCTCGGCACCGCCACCACCAGCGGCGTCGAAGCCACCGGCAACTGCCGGTACGCCGCCACGTGATAAAACATCTGCGGCAGCAGCCGTCCGATATTGATGGAGTTTGCCGAAGTCAGAAACGCGCGCTTGTTCAGAGGCTCGTCCGCGAATGCCTGCTTCACCAGCCGCTGACAATCGTCAAACGTTCCGCTCACCTCCAGCGCAGTGATGTTTTCGCCCAGCGTGGTGAACTGTTTTTCCTGCGCCTCACTGATTCGTTTCGACGGATACAGAATCACCACGCGAATTCCCGGCACGCCTAAGAATCCGTGCGCCACCGCGCTGCCGGTATCACCCGAAGTCGCCACCAGCACCGTCAGCGCGCGATCCTCTCCGCGCACGAAGTAGCCCATCAGCCGCGCCATGAAGCGTGCGCCAAAATCCTTGAACGCCAGCGTCGGCCCGTGAAACAGCTCCAGAATGTGCAGCCCCGGCGACAGCGAAACCAGTTGCACTGGAAAATTCATCGCCTCGCTGACGATCTGCCACAGCACGTCTTCCGGCACATCGGGCGTCGCGAACGGTTTCACCACACGAAAGCAAACTTCCGTGAACGGCAGCGAGCGAAACTCTTCCAGCTCCTCAGGCGAACGCCGCGCAATCTCCGCCGGCATGTACAATCCGCCGTCCGGCGCCAGTCCGCGCAAAACCGCGCCGCGCAACGATGTCAGAGGAGCCTTTCCGATTGTGCTCCGGTATCTCATCGCCCTCTCATTGCGGTCTGGAACGTGCGCCGCCCATCGCTGCTTCGACTTTCGCCAAGAACGCGTCCGCCGTTTGCGGCAACTCGCGCAACTCCGCCACTTGCAGGGTGGTATGCGCCAGCGCCGCATAACTCTGCCGCCGCGCTGCAATCAAATGCGGATAGCACCGCGCCACCGTCTGTGGCGGCGTCTCGTCCGCCTTCGCCACAAACGCCCCGCGCCAGAGCACGGGCTTGGGGTCGTCCAAATATCGCTCGATCAGCAAGTGCTGCTCCGCGTCGCTCGCCGCCAGGTACGCCACCTTCATCAATTTCCGCAGCCGCATCAGCAGATGATTGCCGGTATAAATCACGCTGCCCGTTGTATCCAGCATCAGCGGCTTCTCCGCGTCCTTTTCGAGCCCCAGCAAAATCTCGTCCAGCGTAGCGATCTCTTGTTTCAAATACTCTGCTTCCCTTTCCGCATACGTCGGCGAATCCGGCCAGCCCATCCATGGAGCCACGCCGTTAATTCCGGAAAATCCGCCCCGCGCCAGTCGCGGCGCCAATCTTTGTTCAATCACGTCGTCGCACGAAATCGCCTGCACTCCGCTCTCCGCCACCCGCCGCGTCCAGAATGTTTTCCCCGCGCCAGACATGCCAATCAACGCTAGCCGCAACGGCTTGCCGAGTTTCTCGTCAGTATTGCGCATGAATCGCAGGAGACTCCCGAACTGCCCATAATTATAAACGTCGTTTTTCACCCGCCTGCATTAGAAATGCTGATAGGTTCCCGCCACATCGAGTGGGCGTTTGGAAAATGCCTCTTCCACGTGTACTGTGTTAGGTCACCGGATCCAAAATTCTTCTGAAGTATTTCAGCTCGAGGAGCGAATCATGTCCCCAGAAAAACTCACTGGCGCCGAATTCAAAAAGCAGCTTCGCTCTGGACAGCCCAAGATGGGCCTCTTTCTCAATTCGCATAGCCCCACCATCGCCGAACAGCTCGCTCACTCGGGCTATGACTGGCTGCTCGTCGACACCCAGCACGGCCCCATGGGCTTCGAAAAGCTTTCCGCCATGTTGTCGGGAATTGCCAGTGGTGGCGCCAAATCGCTGGTGCGCGTCGAGGGCTACCACGACCGCGGCGGTATTCAGCAGGCGCTCGATCTGGGAGCCGACGGGGTTCTGATTCCCTACATCAACACCGCCGCCGAAGCACGCCAAGCCGTTAGCTGCGCAAGGTATCCCACCGCCGGCACGCGCTCCGTTTATTTCCCGCAGCGGAGCATGAACAAAGACGGTCTGCTCGGCTACGCCGGCAACTGGAACAACAACGGCATCCTAGCCTTGCAAGTCGAAACCGCCGACTGCATTAAAAACATTGCCGAAATCGCGGCAGTGCCAGGTGTCGATATTCTGTTCCTCGGCCAGAACGATCTCTGCATGTCCATGGGCCTCTACGAAAAATATGAATTCCCCCACATGTACACTTCACCCGAACTCAACGCCGCGACGCAAAGCCTCGTTGAACACGCCCGCAAAAACAGTGTCATCCTCGGTCTCTTCCTCTTCGGCACGTCGCGCGTCGGCGAATTTCTCGACAAAGGCTTCTCCTTTGTCAGCATCGGAAACGACCTCCACCACGTGCTCACCCAAGCCGGAGCACACGTAGCCGACCTGGAAAAAATCGCCAAAGAAAAATCCAAGACCTGGACGCGCCGCCCCACTGCCCTCTTTTAGATCTTTCTATTGGCTGCTCGATGGTTGCAGCTCAATTCTTCTTGGACTGGCTGTTGCGGCGCTCCGGATCAAACACGATCTCTACGCTAGTGTCCACTTCAACCGGCACACCTTGCGTGGAAGCCCTTTTATACGCGGAAGTGCGCACGCAGTCCGTAGCCGCCTGAAGCAGTAGAGGGTCTCCGGAAATCGGTTCAGCGTTTAGCACCTTTCCGTCCTTGCCGATCAACACATGCAACCGAACCGTGCCTGATATACCCCGATTCAGCGCCGCCGCTGGATAAACAGGATCATTGCGGCGAAGTAGAGCTTTGCTCATCTACTCCCCTGGCACCCTTATTCTCTCGGGCATTTGCATCCGCTTCGGCGCCGAATCAGCCTGTCCGTGCGCGGAAGAGTCTCAACGGCCGCAGATTTGCAGCCGACGAGGAGGATGCACAGTAAGAAGGCAATTTTCATGGTGAATCGGCACCCTATTTCGCGCGAATGGGCTTCGGAATGCAACGGTCTCCCGTTGACCACCCCGCCACCTGTCCATCCGTACGAGTTGCTCCTCTTCTCCCTAGATGCTACGTTGGAAATGTCCCTGCCGAGTGGGCGCTCGCGCGGGTCTGCGCACAAATATTTTTCAGCTCAGCGCTGGATAAGGTCTTCGTGTCGTACTGGTTCCGCAATGACAATCGGTTGCCGCAAACGCGGCTCGCTATCGTTTCCTACATCATCGTAGGCATGATCGGCGTTTTGCTGCTCGGCTTCTGGAAACTCCAGGTCATTGACAGCGACAAATACGGCCAGATGGCCGAACAAAATCGCGTCCGCTCCATTCCCATCATCGCCCCTCGCGGCCGCATGCTCGATCGCGATGGCCGCGTCCTGGTGGATAATCGCCCCTCTTTTTCGGTTCTCCTCCTGCGCGACGACCCCAAACTCGTCGAACAATATCTTCCCGCCATCTCCGACGGCCTCAACATCTCCATGGATGATCTTCGCGATCAGTTGCAGAACACGCGCAACCTTCCGAAATTTCAGCCCATCGTCATCAAGCCGGAAGCCTCGAGTGCCGACCTCGATTTTATCGAATCGCACCGCTTGGACATTCCCGTTCTCGAAATGCTCTCTGTTTCGCGCCGGCGTTATCTCCCCAACGGCTTTCTCGCCCATGCCACCGGGTACGTTGGTGAAGCCAGCGAAACGCAAATCGAAAACAGCAATGGCAAGCTCCGCCCCGGCGACGTTGTCGGCAAGTCCGGCATCGAGCGCCAGTACAACGACACTCTGATGGGTACCGACGGCATGCGCCGCGTCATCGTCAATTCCGTCGGCAAAGAAGTCGATCACCTCACGCAACAGGATCCGATCCCCGGCAAACAGGTTCAGCTCAGCATTGATTTGGATTTGCAACAAATTGCCGAGCAGTCCCTAGGCACGCGCCCGGGCGCCGTAGTCGCTCTCGATCCCCGAACCGGTGAAGTGCTTGCTATGGTCAGCCGGCCGACCCCTGACCCCAACGATTTCGCCGTCCGCATCTCTGCAAAGGAATGGAAGCAACTTAACGAAGATCCTCTGAAACCTCTCCTCAACCGCGCCATCCAGGCACAGCTTGCGCCCGGCTCGGTCTTCAAAATTGTCACCGCCACCGCCATGCTGGAAGACCACGAAATACCGGAAAGCTTCACCACCTACTGCCCAGGCTATGGCACGTTCTACGGGCGGCAGTTCAAATGCTGGGTCTATTGGTCGAAGAAGGGCCCCACTTCCCATGGTGCCGCCAGCCTGCATGACGCCATCCTGAAATCCTGCGACGTCTTTTTCTACACCGTCGGCATGAAACTTGGCATCGATCGCCTCTCCTTCTACGGCGACAAGCTCGGCCTCGGCCACAAGACTGGCATCGATTTGCCCTCCGAGGAAACCGGTTTGATGCCCTCCGAACAATGGGTGGAACGCGTGTTCCACCGCAAGTGGTATGCCGGTGAGACGATCTCTGTTGCTATCGGCCAGGGTGCCATCACCACTACGCCCGTGCAGCTAGCCCGTCTTATCGGCGGCATCGCTTCCGGCGGCGTCTTCAAGCAACCGCACATGCTGAAAGATGTCAAGGACGTCCCCGAGGTCCGCTTCCCCCTTTCTGAGCACACCGTTGAGCGCGTTACTGAGGGCATGTATGGCGTTATCAACGAGCCCGGCGGCACCGGCGGTCAATTGAAACTCGCCGGCATCGAGTTGAGCGGAAAATCCGGCACTGCACAGGTCATCGGTTACGACACCCGCAATCGCCTCGGCAAACAGAAGAAATTTGAAGATAACGCCTGGTTCGTCGGCTACGCGCCCAAACGAAATCCGGAGATTTGCGTCGCAGTCCTAGTGCAGGAAAGCGGACAGCACGGCGGCGAAGCCGCCGGGCCCGTCGTGCGCGACATCGTTAAGGCCTACTACGATAAGAAAAATCGTGTCCCGCCCGGCACCGTCACCGCCGATGACCGCCGCGGGGCACCGGCCAACGGCACCGCCGTAATCGCTCCCGCTGTCGCCCTCAAGGAAGAGGACGAACCCTCCACCGCCCAATCGAATCCTTCGAACCGAGACCACGACCAACCATGAAAGACGCTCAGGCAACTCGCGATTACGACTGGTGGCTCATCGCCATCCTCATGGCCATTTGCGCCTTGGGAGTCCTGGAAATCTATTCCGCCACTCACTCAAGCGGCGGCCTCGCTGGCATGCACTATAAGCAGATTCGCTGGCTGGTCTTCGGCTTCATCATCATGTTCGCGCTATCTCGCCTCGACTACCACCTCATCCTCGACCAAGCGCCCATCCTCTACGTCGTCTGCCTCATCGCGCTCGGCGCAGTACTGGTACTAGGAAATTCGCGTTTCGGGGCCAGGCGTTGGATTCATATCGCTGGTCAAGACTTTCAGGTGTCAGAACTGGCAAAGTTGATTATAATCATCGTACTGGCGCGCTTCTTTGCGGAAGTGCGCTCGGACGAGCTCGATCTGCGCGACCTTTTGAAGGCAGGCATGCTCGTGGGCGTGCCACTGATTCTGATTTTAAAGCAGCCGGATCTAGGCACTGCGTTGGTGCTCGTTCCCATGTTGGCTGTGGGCGCTTTCCTGGCCGGCTTGAAGTGGCTTCACGCCGGAATTTTTACACTTGCGGGAGTTCTGCTTGTGGGAGCTGTTTTTTATCCTCCCGTCAGCAAGCATCTCCTCAAGCCGTATCAGAGAGAAAGGATTACGTCTTTCCTGCACCCGGAGGAAGACGCCAAGGGCTCCGGCTATCAGCTCTTGCAATCGAAAATCGCCGTGGGTTCTGGCGGCTTCGGGGGTAAAGGGTTCGGCAACGGCAGTCAGAATCAGCTGGGTTATATTCCGGTCCGATATTCCGACTTCATCATGTCGGCTTGGGCGGAAGAACAGGGATTCAAGGGCGTGCTGCTTGCCTTAGGGCTGTATATGGCGCTTCTGCTGCGTCTCGTTCAGAATGCCCAGCGCGCGAAGGATCGCGCAGGAATGTTTCTCGTGATGGGCGTGGCAGCGGCGTTAGGTTTCCACGTTCTCGTAAATGTGGCCATGGTCATTGGCGCTATGCCGGTGACCGGCATTCCGTTGCCTCTTATGAGCTACGGCGGCTCGGCCACTTTGTTTGTGTTCATGGCGATCGGCCTGGTAATGAATGTCCGGCTCCGCCGCTTCGTCAATTAGGCCGTGAACCGATTCGGACGTCCGTTTTCGGTCGTCCCGAGATTTAAAGAAAGTTAGGGTTTCAGGGTTTGTTTTAGAATCCTGAGCTCAAAGGTAACGTTCGAGTGAGGACAGCATCCTCCGCCGTTTGCGCGAGCCATTCAGCTCCGCGACACACTAGCCTTATAAGCTGCGCAGAGTTCAACCTCTCCATCGGCTGCGACCCACAAACCGCTTCTTTATCGGTGTCTGGGTTTCGAGGCTTCTCCGCGGTGGTGCGTCCCGCCCCCGGCTCTGCCGGGATTCCTAAGGAGTTTTTTTCATGTCAAAAGAGTTGGTCATTAGCGCGACCTCCCATGAGCGGAGAGTCGCCATTTTGGAAGAAGGTCAGCTAGTCGAAATTTACATCGAGCGCGAAAAAGAGTTCGCCCTCGTCGGCAGCATCTACAAAGGTAAAGTCACCCGCGTCCTTCCCGGTATGCAGTCCGCTTTCGTGGACATTGGTCTCGACGGTGACGCCTTCCTCTATGTCAGTGACGTCTTTGAAAATCTGGACGATTACGATCATGGCCACGGCCACGATTCCGGCCATGGCGGCAACGGTCACGCGCCCGCGCCGCGAATCAGCGGCGAAGCCGCTGCGCCCATCGAAGTTCTGCCCGGCGAATCGCTAGGCCGTGCGAACGAACCAGCTTCATTCGAGTCGTCGGAAAGCGGTTCCGAACCGGGCGACGATGTCCTCGAGGCCCGCGACGTTCGTACCCATGTTGAGGAAGCCGAACCAGGCGCACCCGGTGTACAACATATCGAAGGAGAAATTTCGGACGACGAGCGTCAGCCCGAATCCAACGAATCTGCTCCGCCTAATTTCGCTCCGCAATACAATCCCACGCAATATCGGCCTTCACCCAGCTACGGCCCCCGTTCAGATCGCGGTGATCGTGGCCCCGATCGCGGAAACGACCGCGGCAATGATCGTGGTGGCGACCGTGGCGGTCGCGGTGACCGTCCGCACTTCGGTCGCGGCCGAGGCCGTTTTGGTCGCGGTCGTGGACGTGGCGGTCGTGGCGGACGAGATTTCCGTCAAGGCAGCGGACGCGATCTTCCTCCCTCCAAGTACGCTTCCCCGCAGGGCGGGGAGCGCGGCAATGATCGTGGTCCGGATCGCGGCCCCGATCGTGGCAGTGACCGCGGTTACGAAAATCGCGGCGGCGACCGTCGCAATGACCGTGGCGGCCGCGGCTTTTCGAATCGCGGCGGCTACGAAAATCGCGGCCCGCGGCGTGACTTTGACAATCGCGGCTCCGATTCCCCGCGTCCCGCCGATTCGAGCGAAGAGCAATTTCTGCTTCCTGGCGAATCCCTAGCCAAGTATCGCGGTAAGCCGACTGTCGAAGCTTCTGCTCCCGTCGCGGAACCGGAGCGCTTCGAACCGCAACCCGAACCCGATGAACCGCAGCCCCGCGTCTCCGGTCAGCCTGCTCCTGCCGGCACTCCTCGCCGCTCGCGCGGCGGTTTGCCCAGTTGGCTGCTCGCCGGTCCGGCCGCCGATCCTTCCGAAACCGGGGAAGGACCTTCTTCTCGCGAAGAGGAAGAGCTGCGCGAATCGGCCGATGCCGATATCGATCCCGAGGGCGATGTCTCCGCCGCTTCCGAAGCCGCCATCAGCGACGAAGAAGCCACAGTCCTCTCCAACAGCATCATTGACGCCAAGCAGGATCTCGTCCGCGAGGAGGTGGAAGCCGACTCGGCTACCGGCAGTAGCGCGATCTTCGAAGACGAAGAAGAGGATGAAGAAGACGACTCCGAAGAAGAAGATGAAGAACGCCAGGAAGCCGAAGACGCAGACGAGTCTGATGAAGAACCAGCTGTTCAGGAAATTCTGAGCGCTCCGCAAGCCATCGCTGAAGCCGAAGCCGATGCCGCGCACGAAAATGCGCTGCACATCGCTGCGCTTGGCGAACATGTCGAAATCGAATCCTCGCCCGAGTCCGCAGGCGACCACGAAGACGAGGACCAGCACGAAGACGACCAGCAGGACGGCTACCGGCAGGAAGAAGATCAGCCGCGCGAGACCCACCAGGAACGTGAAGATCGCGAACAAATTGCCGCGGCTTCAGCTTCCGCTCACGCCGAGGATGCTTTTCTTCTACCCGGCGAAACTCGCTCTCCGCATTCCGGCACGGAATCGCAAGGCGAATTCCCTCGCCAATCCGCTCGGGTCGGCGGCAATCCGCGCTCCCGTTTCCAGCGCCCCTTCCGCGGCGGCAGGGATCGCAACGACCGCGGAGATCGCGGCGGCCGCGGTGGCCGTCCCGACCGTGGCGGTGATCGCGGTCGTGGTCGCGGCCGTTTCGAACGCCGTGGCCCCGGCGGCGGCCATCGCCAGCAGCATGGCCATGGCCATCACGGCCACGGTCATCACGGACCGCGTCGCCCGCAGCTCATCAGCGAAATGCTGAAGCCCGGCCAGGAAATCGTCGTGCAAATCGCCAAGGAACCACTCGGCAAAAAGGGCGCCCGCATAACCAGTCACATCGCTCTTCCCGGCCGGTTCTTGGTCTACATGCCGACCATCGACCACATCGGCGTGTCCCGCAAGATTGCCAGCGCCGAAAATCGTTCGCGCCTCCGCCGAATCGTCGGCGAAGCCCGCGGCAGCTATCCCGGCGGCTTTATCGTTCGAACCGCGGCCGGCGCAGCCACCGACGACGAAATTCGCACCGACATCGAGTTCCTTGGCAAAACCTGGAACGACATCAAGCACAAACACGACGAGCGCAAGTCTCCTGCGATTCTTCATCACGACCTGAATCTCGTCGAACGCATCCTGCGCGATTACGT
>DASSYL010000487.1:0-8063 GCA_035703315.1 Candidatus Acidiferrum sp.
CGCGGCGATGGATTCGTCCGGTTCCGGCGCGTGCGAGCTGCGGAGCACCTCAGTGAGGATTGCGAATTTTGTTTTCCAGCCGAGCAAATTGGAGGATAAAAACGCCGGCGGTGACATTGGAACGGGCACGAGCTTTCCGGCAAGCAAGACGAAGCGGGGAGCGCCATGCGGCGCCTGGACGAGTTGTTCGTTCAGGCCCAACTCATTGCATAGTTCATAGAGCGCTGGTGTGCCGCTAAAACTCTGCGGCCCGAGCTCGAGAAAGTATCCGTCCTTTTCGACGGATTGAATGACGCCACCGGGTCGCGATGCCGCTTCCAGAACAAGGACGTTGTGCCCGTCTTTTTTAAGCGCGTAAGCACATGCCAAGCCTGAGATTCCTGCACCAACAACAACCGTGAGTGGTGCGTCAGCCACGGCTCAGAGCGTTTTCGAAAAGAGCGCTTTGGCGTCCAGGTGCTGCTTTTCGAGATAGGGATCGAAAAGCATGGCTAGGTTGCGGATGAAGATGCGGCCGAGCCAAGTGGCGCGGATTTCGTCTCGCCCAACCGCGAGGAGTCCATCTTCCTGGGGAAGTTCCAACCTGCGAAGTTCATCGGCGAAGTGCTCGTCGAAATCAATGCCGAACGCTTCGTTGATTTCGCGCTTGGGAATTACCGTATGGCACAGGAGGCGGCTGATGACTTCGCGGCGCAAGCGATCTTCGTCGGAGAGACGGTAGCCGCGCATAGTGGCGATGCCGCGTTCATGAACGGCCTTTTCCCAAGCCGGCAACTCGCGGAAATTTTGCGCGTAGGCATTGCTGAACCCGCTGATGGCGGTGACGCCCATGCCGTAAAGATCTGCCCCGGCCTTTGTAGTGTAGCCCTGAAAATTGCGGTGCAGGGTTCTGTTGGTCTGGGCGGTAGCCAACTCGTCGTCTGGCTTAGCGAAGTGGTCCATTCCTATGTAGAGATAGCCTGCCGCTAAGAATTTGAGCAAACCGGTGCGGAAAATCTCAAACTTCTGCATGCCTTCAGGAAGAAAAGTGGCGAAGGCTCCTTGCTGTTTCTTAAGCCACGGCACGTGCGCGTAGCTAAAGAGTGCAATGCGGTCGGGAGACAAGCCGATGATTTGCTCAACGGTGTGAGCAAAGGTTTCCGCAGTTTGGTGGGGCAGGCCGTAAATCAAGTCCACGTTGATGCTGTCAAAGCCGAGATCGCGAGCTGCCTGGATCAGGTCGTGTGTGATTTCATACGGCTGGATGCGGTGAATGGCTTTCTGTACGGGCTCGTGGAAATCCTGAATTCCCATGCTGAGGCGGTTGAAGCCGAGGCGCCGCAAAGTTTCCAGATGTTCGCGCGAGGTGACACGCG
The DNA here is from genome assembly GCA_035703315.1 of Candidatus Acidiferrum sp. Classification (GTDB taxonomy): domain Bacteria; phylum Acidobacteriota; class Terriglobia; order Acidiferrales; family UBA7541; genus Acidiferrum. Next base: position 1,356 of record DASSYL010000487.1, read on the forward strand.
GGTCGACTTCGATGCCTATTTCGGCGTGCGGTGAAAAGTTGAAGCGCTCTCTGGTATAGCCGAAAAGGTCCTCGAGTTGTGCCGGAGACGAGTAGGTCGGAGTTCCGCCGCCCCAATGAAATTGTACGACTTGGCGATCGCGGGCAACCGACTGAGCCACCCGCCCAATTTCCTTCTTGAGTACGTCAAAGTAGGGAAGTGCGACGCTTTTGTCTTTCTGGATGATCACGTTGCACGCGCAGAATAGGCAAAGGCTTTCACAGAAAGGCAGATGCATGTAAAGCGAAACTGGCGTGCGCGCAGCGTCCGCGGCCGCGTGAACGGCTTCTAAATCCGCCGGGCCGAAGGCATCGTTCCACACCGGAGCGGTGGGATAGCTGGTATAGCGCGGACCCGGGCGGTTGTACCGTGCCAGAAACTCCTCACTTACATGGAGTTCGCGTTTGGCCTCTTCGAAACTGGGTTGCGGAATCATCGCAGCGCTGCTACCGCCTCCATTCTAGCAGGCGGCGCGCTATAGCGCCGAGTCACTTAGGTAAGCTTAGAATTTGAAAACGATGCCCGCGACGAAATTGCCGCGGTGCTGGTAATTCGAGACTTTCGCCGTGTAGCAGCCGAAGAATGGATCGCAGTATTGCGCGAGCGAGGAATTGGCGTAAGTCGGCATGTACCGGGCGTCACCCCGAAAAGCGATATGCCGGCTCAACTCGTATTTCACGCCGCCGCCCAAACTATAGGCGAAATCGGTGCGGGTTGGATTGCCGCCACTGTTAAATTCGTGGGTGAAGCCGAGGCTTCCCGCGGCGTAAGGCCTGATGCGATGATCGGGTCCGAGAAGCATGTACAGAAGTCCGAACTGGTATTGATCAATGGTGGAATCGTACGCCTTGAAAAATGGATCCCCTGGAAATTGCTGCGCGCTGTAGGAGGTCAGGTTGCGATCCCACATGAATTCTGCTTGTGCCTCGCGGGTCAGGGAATAGTCAATGAAGGTCCCGAAGCTAGTGGCGCCTTCCACGCGAAGATCATTGACGTTTACGCCCGTGGTTTGTGAATTCAGGGGAAAGGAACCGCTCGTCTCATATCCCACAAAGGGTGTGATTTCCCATTGGTTCCGCCCGTATTGCGCGTTGGCCGACGCCGCGCCGAATAGCAAGATCAGTCCCGCAATGATCCAGAGTGCTCGAAGTCGCATTTTGGCTTCTCCCGAGTTCAGCGTTAATACCGCCGACCACACGTCTCCGAGGGCTGTGTAACTAGGATGCTCATCGTGGAGAATTCGTTTCCGTTGGACCGTGCTATTCAGGGATTGGCTGTGGCAGACGCGAAGCTAGATTGTTGGCCGGTTCGGATAAACGTTTCGGCCGCTTCCACGGGAGTGTTTGGCAGAATCCCATGACCGAGGTTAAGAATGTGGCCCCGGCCGCCCAATTTGTCGAGAATTGATTGCGTTGCTTTTACGATGTTCTCGGTAGATCCGAACAAAACAGCCGGATCAAGATTTCCCTGAAGCGCCGTTCGTGGGCCGAGCTTCGCGCGCAGTTCAGAAAGATCGACGCGCCAATCCACGCTAAGAACGTCTGCGTCGCTTTCCACGATTGCGGAAAGCAAGTGATGCGAGGCTTTGGTGTAATAAATCACCGGCGCCGCGCCGCGAACTGCTGAGATGATTTCATGCACGGCCGGTAAAGCGAATTCCCGATACTCGGGCAATGTCAGCTCGCCGCACCAAGTATCAAACAATTGCACTGCCGAAGCGCCGGCCGCGATTTGTGCTTTTAGATAGCCGATGGTCGCTCGCGCAATTTGGTGCAGCAGTTCACGGAAGATTACGGGTTCTGTGTACAGGAAACTTTTAACCGTGGCGAAACCCTCTTTCGCCCGTCCCTCGACCATATAACAAGCCATTGTCCAGGGCGCGCCGGCAAATCCGAGGACCGGCACCTGTGGACCCGCGGTTCGAACCAACTGCCGAATCGCCTCCATCAAAAATCCGGTGTCGGCTTCGGGATCGAACAAATGCAATTTGCGAACGGCTTCCGCCGATCGAACCGGCTCCAGCAAATGCGGCCCCCCATCGCCGAGCTCCAAAGGCACTCCCATTGCCTCGGCAGGAATCAAAATGTCGGAAAAAACGATGATGGCATCCACGTCGAGCCGCCGAAACGGCTGCAGCGAGACCTCCACTGCCAAATCCGGTGTCTTACAGACTTCCAGAAACGGGTGCTTGGCGCGCAATTCGCGGTATTCCGCTAAGTAGCGGCCCGCCTGGCGCATCATCCACACCGGAACGCGGGGCAGCGCTTCGCCGCGGCACGCGCGCAGAAACAGTTCTTTTCGGTTCAAGCTAACAGTAGTGGAGGACATGCAGCCGCAGAATACCAAATTGCAGCCTCCGCCGCTGGCATCGCACCTGCCTTCCACATGCGGCGGTCTACTGGCTACGCTATACTTTCCTCAGGGAATCCGAGGGCCGCTGCCTCACGGGTATAGTGCGCCGTTCGGGCCAACCATGGACCATCTCTTTTTCCTGCTTACACTTGCGGCGTACTTGGGTAGCTTCGCCGGGTACGTGGGGTATCTTGCCGCGGGCCGCGAGTGGTCCGGCCGCCTCGGTTCGTTGCTGCTTGCAGCGGGGCTGGTGGCTCACTACTACGCTCTGCTCGAACGAGTGCGTGGCACGCACACTGTCCCCTACCACGACCTCTCTGGCTCGATGTCGCTCTTCGGCTGGCTTTTGGCGCTCACCTATCTTAGCCTCGAAGTTTTCCATCACCAGCGTTCCGTCGGAGCTCTGGTGCTTCCGTTCGTGCTGGCGTTTTTTCTCTTCGCGAACGCGGCCACGCCCGACCACAACGCCGCTGTACCCGCCAGGGGCGTCGCGTTCGCGCTTCACGTCACGCTCAGCATCCTGGCCTACGCCGCCTTCGGCCTCTCCTGCGTGCTCAGCGTAATCTATCTCGCCCAGCAGCGCCTCCTGCACAAACATAAAACCGGCAGCATCCTTTGGCGGCTGCCGCCGCTCGACCTTCTCGATCGCATGAGCCAGAGCAGCGTCCTGGTTGGCTTAATTGCGATTACGGTCGGCACGGCGCTGGGCTTCTTGTGGGTAGACCGCCTTACGGGCGCTGTCTGGCATTACGATCCAAAGTACGTCATTACGCTGCTCGTGCTCGCCGCATACGTCATTTATCTGCGCCTGGCGCGCAATCCGAGCTGGCGTGGCTCGCGCGCCTCGCGGCTTTGCATTTTTAATTTCGCGATCGTGATTTTCAGTTTCACCGTGGTGAATTTGTTTTTTTCGCACTCGCACCGCTACTTTTAGGGTTTCAGGGCTTTACAGACCCTGAGTTAAAAGGGAGCACGTAATCAGCGTCATGGAAATTGTGCTCGTCGGATTGAATCACCGCTCGGCCCCGCTTGAGGTCCGTGAGCGTGTGTCGTTCACCGCCGACCAGGCTCGCCAGGCCGCGGAAGAACTCCGGGCACGAGGCATCTTCTACGAAACCCTGGTCCTTTCCACATGCAATCGCAGCGAAGTCTACGGCGTTCCCCCAGAAACTTTTCGGGAGTCGGCCGCCGCGCTCTCAAGTTTTCTCAGCAGCTTTCACGCCGTCGAGCTCGAGCAGCTCCATGCTTCGCTCTACCATCATTACGATCGCCACGCCGTGCGCCATCTCTTCCGCGTAGCGTCGGGTCTCGACTCCATGGTCCTCGGCGAAGCGGAAATTCTCGGCCAGGTTCGAGAAGCCTACAAGCTCGCGCACGAATCCGGAGCCACCGGCCCGGTTTTGAACCGCATGTTCCAGGGTGCGCTTGAGGTCGGCAAACGCGTGCGACACGAAACTGAACTCAGCACGCGTCCGATGTCGGTCGCCTCAGCCGGAGTCAAACTTGCCGAACGCATCTTCGGGAAGCTCCGCCAGCGTACTGCACTTGTGCTTGGCGCCGGCACGATTAGCGAGCAGGTGGTTGCGCAGCTTCGCGACCGCAACATCGAGCACCTTTACGTGATGAACCGTTCGCGCGATCGCGCCGAGCTTCTCGCCCGCGAATTTTCCGGGGAAGTCCTCAACTGGGAAGATTGGGACGCCGCGCTGGCTCTGCCCGACGTCATCGTCTCCAGCATTTCCACCGAAGAGCCTGCTCTCAAGCGCGCGATGCTCGAAACAGCGATGGCAGCTCGCGGCAATCGTCCACTATTTGTGATGGACCTCGGCCTTCCGCGCAATGTCGAATCTACCGCCGCCGATCTTTATAACCTTTACCTCTACAATATCGACGACCTCACGCAAATCGTCGAACAAAATCGCGATGCTCGCCAAAGCGAAGTCCCACGTGCCGAAGCTATCGTGAACGAACATGTCGACAAATTCCTGACCTGGCAGGCCAGCGTCGAACTCATCGCCATGGTTGAAGCGTTGCGTGGCAAACTGAAAGAGGAACGCGCCGCTTTTGTCCGCGAACGCGTGCAGCGCGTCCCTAATCTTTCGCCCGAGCAGCGCGCGCAGATGGAATCGCTCATGGACGAATTGCTGGAAAAACTCTTACTCGATCCGGCCCGCCGCTTGCAGGGAGAAAAGGATTTGCGCCGCAAAATCCAGAATGTTGAAGCCATCCGCGATCTTTTCCTGCCCGGCCGGGAGCACACATGAAACCCGTCCGCATCGGCACGCGCGGCAGCCTGCTCGCCAAGTGGCAGGCGGAATACGTCCGCAAGCGCATCTTTCAGGCCACCGGCGTCGAAACCGAAATTGTAATTATCAAGACCACCGGTGACAGCATGCCGCAAGCGCCTTTTTCACAAATCGGCGGCAAAGGCGTTTTCATAAAGGAACTCGAAGAAGCGCTGCTTGAAGAACACATCGATCTTGCCGTACACAGCGTCAAAGATATTCCCACCGACGTGCCGTCCCGCCTATGCTTTCCTGCGGTCTGCCGCCGCGACGACATTCGCGATGCGCTCATCTCTGGGAAAGGTGAAACACTTTCTCGACTGCGCCGCGGCGCGCGCGTCGGCACGAGCAGTCTGCGCCGCCAATCCCAGCTTCGCCACGTTCGTCCCGACCTCGACATCCGCGAGATGCGCGGCAACGTAGACACTCGCCTCCGCAAAGTCGAAAGCGGCGAATATGAAGCTATCGTTCTCGCCAAAGCCGGCCTCGACCGCCTTGGCATGAGCGTACGAATCACTGAAGTTCTTTCGGCGGATGTTTGCATGCCCGCCGTCGGCCAAGGTGCGATCGCCGTGCAGGCGCGTCTGAAAGACGCCGACCTTTCCGACGCGCTTGCGCCGCTCGACGACAGCGAAACACGCCAATCCATCGTCGCCGAACGCGCCCTGCTCGGGGCGCTGCAGGGCGGCTGCCAGGTTCCGCTCGGCGCTTGGGCTCGATTCGAACGCAATGAACTGGCGATGGATGCGGTCGTGTGCTCGCCCGACGGTGGCAGCTACATTCGCCAGCGCGCCACCGGACCCGCCGACCAGCCCCGCGAGCTCGGTCAGCGACTCGCGCAGCTGCTCGTTGACGCCGGTGCGGGTACAATCTTGGAGGAGGTTTACCGCGCCCGTGGCTGAGCGCACCACATCCGTCCTTTCGGGAAAGCGCATCGTCATCACGCGTCCCGTCCAGCTAACGCATTCAATTGCCGATGCACTGCGTTCCCACGGTGCCGATCCTGTCCTGCTCCCGGTAGTTCGCATCGAACCGCCGCTGGACTTTCACCAGCTCGATGACGCTCTCCACGAACTGCAGCAAAAAAAGTTTGAGTGGATTATTTTCGGCAGCCAGAACGCGGTGCACGCTGTAATGGACCGCGCTGCCACGCTCGGCCTCAACTTGCGCGAAGTCTTTCCGTCATTACAGGTGGCCGCTGTCGGCAAGGCAACCGCTGCTGCGGCTGAAGAGGTAGGCTTCCGAGTCAGTCGCGTAGGCAAGGGCACCGGCGCCGACCTGATCACTGAACTCGCTCCCCAGATGCACGCCAAGCATATTTTTCTTCCGCGCAGCGACCGTGCGGGCGCCGCCCATTTTGCACAGCTGCATCTCGCTGGTGCGCATGTCAGGGAAGTTGTGGCCTACCGCACCGTCTGCTCCGAAACGCTCGATCCGGCCAGCGCTGCCGCCGCCGCAGATGCCGACGCCATTCTTTTTTTTAGCCCGTCCGCTGTCCATGCTTTCGTGGATCTGGTCGAACACGGCGTGCTCGCTCCGATTCCCGACTCCACAGGTATCGGCGCCATTGGCCCGGTCACGAAGGAAAATCTGCTCAAGGAAGCCAGGATGCGCTGCGACTTCGAGGCCGACGAGCCTTCCATCGAGCAAATCATCGCCGCGCTCGTCGCATTTTTCGAACACAGCAGGGCCTCTTCCGCCGGAGCGCCTTCTCGATGACCTTTCCCGTGCAGCGGCCGCGCCGCCTCCGTAAAAGTGAACGCCTGCGCGACCTGGTCCGCGAAACACGCCTTAGCGCCAAGAGCTTTATCTATCCGCTTTTTGTGTGTCCCGGTTCTTCTGTTCGCCAGGAAGTCGGCTCCATGCCGGGCGTTTTCCAGCAATCGGCCGACGCTATCGTCGAAGACTGCCGGGAAGTGGAAAGCCTCGGCATCCCCGGCGTTATTCTCTTTGGCCTTCCCGAAAGTAAAGATCCTCGTGGTCTAAGCTCACTCGCGCAAAACGGCGTCGTTCAACGTGCCATCGACGGTAT
>DASSYL010000039.1:0-2362 GCA_035703315.1 Candidatus Acidiferrum sp.
GGATCCCCGGTTTTTCCGCGCCATCCTCGCCCCACCGAATCAGCTTCATACGCTGCACGCTCCTGTGAACGGAGAATTGTAACAGTGAAGAAGAAAAATCGCAGACGAGGGGCCTATGGGCGACCTGAGACATAGGTGACCCAGTGAAGATGGCGCGCTCGGGGCGATTCGAACGCCCGACCTTGTGCTTCGGAGGCACACGCTCTATCCAGCTGAGCTACGAGCGCGCGGAAGAACGACTGTTTGTATTGTAACGCGAAACACGCGGGATTGACTCGACAAGCTGAAAGGCACGACCGCTATCCCTTGGCGCGTTCCTTGATCTGGCGCGCGAGCTTTTCGATTTCTTCGGCCTTCCGTACGAGAGCCAGGGAAAGCGTGGCGGTGGAATCAGTTTTTTCGACTTGTTCTTTCAGCTGAGATGCCAAGTCAAAAAGCTTTTCGACGTTTTTCTTGATGTCCTTCTGATTCTCTTCGAGAACAGCCTTGGTGGAAGCCTTTTCGGGCAAATTGGCATTGGGATCGTTCTCACCGGGACGGGCCGGCCGCTGGCGGCTGGGCGGAAAAGGGTCCTGGCTGCGAGCGAGAAGTGAAAAAACGGAAACGGCGGCAGCAGCGGGAACGAGCCGCAAGAGCGAACGTCGGGATGGCAACATGGCAGCCCTCTGGGCGGAACAGTTGTGAGCAGCGTGGGACGAAACCGCAGCGGCGTGCCCGGCTGCTCAATGTTATACTCCCCCGGCGAATCGCCTATGTCCAGTGTGCCCGCTTTTTTGAACGAACAAGCGTTTTCGATGCTGCTGCATCTGCTGGTCATCTTCCTGATAGCCCTGCTGCTCAATCGTGCTCTGCGGATGCTCAGCGAACTGATGGTTCGACCGGCGAGTGGCCAATCCCGGGCAGAACAGGCGCGCGAACAACAGACGCGAACGCTGGCGCGGGTGGCCTACAGCGCAGCCAGCAAAGTTGTGTGGGCGGTGGCGATTCTAACCGCACTCGATAGGATCGGAATCAGTCCCGTGCCGGCGCTGGTGCTGGCGGGCGTGATGGGGCTAGCCGCAAGCTTCGGCGCGCAAAATCTGGTGCGTGACGTTATCAGCGGGTGCTACATCGTATTAGAAGACCAATATGCAATCGGTGATACGGTGCAGATCGGCGAGACGCTTGGGCGAGTGGAGCAGTTGACGCTTCGGCGCACGGTAGTACGAGACGCCCGCGGCGCGCAGGTGACGATTGCCAACGGCGAGGTTCGAAGCGTGGCCAATCTGAGCCGTGACTGGTCGCAGGCTCATGTCGATGTGGCTATGGCGCCGGAAGTTCCGTTAGACAAGGCCCTGGCAGCACTGGAGCGCATTGCGGCCGAACTGCGGAACGACGCATCCTGGTCGCAGGCGCTGGTAGATGGCCCGCGCGTGTTGGGCGTGCAGTCCTACGATCGAGGCGCGAGCGTGATGCGCGTGCAGGTAAAGACGTTGCCGCTGCGGCAGGAAGAGATTTCGCGCGAATTGCGACGGCGTATCCAGTTGGAGTTTCAGAAGCAAGGGATCCCATTGTCGAGCGTGGTGCGGCTGGAACTTACCAACCCGCAGACGCCGGCAGAAGCGGCGGCCGTTCCGCCACAATCGAACTGATTCAGGAGGCTCCCTGATGGCCACGGTGACCTACGACGAAGTGAACCTGATGCTGCGGCTATACGACCTACGGCGCGAGCAGAAACTGAGGCAAGCGCGCAGCTGGTACCTTGATCACTTCCATCTGGATTCGCCGGACGAAATGATGGAAAAGTACAAAGCGGGCAGCGACGAATACAACTACATCCGGATGGTGCTGAGCTATTGGGAAATGGTGGCCAGCATCGTGAACCGCGGGCTGATCAACGACGAACTTTTTTTTGAGAGCAACGGCGAGATGTGGGTAGTGTGGGATCGGATTCGCGGGATCGTGCCCACGTGGCGGGCGGCGTACAAGAATCCGCTGGTTTTCTGCAATCTGGAGGAAGCCTGCAAACGCTTGGAAGCGTGGCGCGAAAAGCGCGCGCCCGGTTCCAACGCCGCGATGAGGCAGATGATGCATCAAGCTCGCGCGAAGCTGTGAAATAAACGAGAAAGGCACGGCAGGAATCAAGCAGCGGATATCGGAGTTGCGTCGCGAGACAGCGCATCGGAGCCTCGCGGGCCCGAAGGTAGCGCTAGAACGGATCGATTCCGCCCAGCTTCTTTGGGCGATAGAGAGCGATATCCGCCGCGTGAATTAGTTGCTCGGCGGTCAGACCATTCCAATCATCTTCCCGCAAGGTCAAGACTCATCGAGACGTTCGGCGGGCCAGCCGCGGCATCGAAAACGCGGGAATTGTCCCAGCGTT
>DASSYL010000091.1:0-13054 GCA_035703315.1 Candidatus Acidiferrum sp.
CAGTAGGCTTTCGAGCAGACGGGTCAAACCCATCGCAGCACCGGTGCCAACTCCTAGGCCGACCACCGTCAAACGCAATCCACAGCCCACAACCATTCGCAGTACCTGGCTACGGTCCTCCCCCAAAGCCAGTCGCAGGCCGATTTCGTGGGTACGCTGCGACACAATCTGGGCCAGTAGACCGTAGAGGCCAATTCCCGCAAGCAGCAAGGTAGCGGCGGCAAAGATCCCCATTAACACAGCTCGGAATCGCGGCTGCGCCAAGAATTCGGCATTGCGTTCCGAGAGCGTTCTGATGTCATGCACCGGTACATTGCGATTCAACGCCGAAGTCTCACGTTGCAGCGCCGGCCCGAGACTCAAGGCGTTCCCTGCAGTTCGCAACACGATCCCCATTGTTGCGGACGACGCTTGCTTCACGGGCAGATAGACTTGGGCGGGTTCGGCGTATCCCATCTCTTGGTAGACTGTCGTACGCTTCTCGTTGCCGACCACCCCGATAATCGTGAACCACGGAGCTTGGTCCCCGGCTTTGCCTAGTTTGATCTGCGCGCCGATCGCGTTTCCCCCGGAAAAATACCTGCGGACCATTTCTTCGTTTACGATCGCCGCCGGCTGATTTCCTTCCCGGTCGCGCCCGTCGAACTCACGTCCATGTAATAACGGAATGCCAAGAGTTCGAAAGTAGTTCTCGCTGACCTCTACCCTGTTCACTGCCTCCAGATTTTGGATCGGGGCTTTTCCGGCAATCGAAAGCTCACTTCCCGAAGCCCCTTCGTAGCCAGGCAAAAACGAACACATGGCCGCACGTTGCACGCCTGGCAGTTCATTCAGACGCACCGTCAACTTCTCGTAGAACGCCGTCCGCTCGCTCAAACTGGCATATGAACCACTAGGAAGACTTACGCGCGCAGTCAGGATGTGGTCCGCGCGAAATCCTAAATCCTCTTGGCCGAGTCGTAGGATGCTTTGAATCATTAGGCTGGCTCCAGCCAACAGCACGACCGATGCCGTCAGCTGTCCAACAACCAAGAATTGCCCCGTTCGATGCCTCGCGGCGACTACACTTCGGCCCGACTCCTTCAGCGCCTCGTTTGCATCAACGCGGGAAGCCTGCCATGCCGGCAGCGCGCCGCACACCAGTCCCGTCACCGTCGTGGCAAAAATCGCAAAACCGAGTATGCCCAGCTTTATCGCGACTGGATTCCCGGGCGGAAGCTCCACCGGATTTGCCGCGTTGAAATACCGTACGCAGGCCCATGCCAGCAGGATTCCGAAGGATGCTCCTGTGACCGCCAACACCATGCTCTCGGTCAACAACTGGCGAAGCAGTCGAGCCCGGCCGGAGCCCAACGCCGCACGAACAGCCAATTCTCTTTGTCGTTCCATAGACCGGCCGAGCAAAAGGCTCGCGACATTCACGCACGCTATCAAAAGTAGCAGCAAGACTGCGCCGGACAGCACCATCAGCGCTTGGCGCAAGTTTCGTCCCGCCATCCACGTAAATTCCCCTCGGAGCTCGCGAACCATCGGGCTGATTTCGGCCACCCAGCTACCGGCCCGAGATTCTTTCGCAACGCGTTGATGCAGCCCCGTCAGCTCTTGCTCAGCAACGGCCAACGTGACGCCCGGTTTCAGCCGGCCAAAGATGCCAACTGCTGAGTTAAACGGCTCTCTGGCCAACGGGCTGTCCGCCGTAATCAGTGTCCACAGTGACGTCTGCCTCGGATAAAACTCGAATCCGCCGGGCATCAGACCGGCAACGGTGCAAGGCTTCCCATTAAGCATCAATGCCGCACCCACAATGTCCACCGGTGCTCCCAGTTCCTTCTGCCAAAATGCGTGAGCTAGCACGACGGTGCATCCGTTTTGCGCATCCTCCGGACTGAAAGTCCGTCCTTTTTCCGCCGCTGCTCCCAGCACCGAGAAAAAGTTCGCGCTTGCCGGTATTGCCAGCACCTGGTGTGGCTCGCCTTTCCACGTGAGAATCTCGCCGGCCCGCGCCCAAGTTAGCGCCGCAATCGCTTCGAACGTTTGGCTATTGGCTTGGAACTCTTCAAAATCCCGGTATGAAGCGAATATCTTCGTTCCCGGCTGCCCGATTTCCGTACACCAAATAGCAGCAAGTCGTTCACCACCCTTGTAAGGCAGGGGCTTCAAGAGCACGGCGTCCACGATGCTGTAAATCGTCGCGCTTGCTGCAATGCCGAGAGCTAGCGTTAAAACCGCGACCGCGGTAAACCCCGGCTTCTTTCGCAGTTGCCGCACCGCGTACCGGCAATCCGCCAACACCGAATACAATCGACTCCCAATCTGTCTTTCGTGAACCTGCTCCTTCACTTGATCCCTGCCGCCCAGCTCCATCCGTGCCGCCCGTCGCGCTTTCTCCATTGTCATACCCGCGCGGACGTTCTCTTCCACCAGCATCTCCAGATGCCCGCGCACCTCTTCGTCCAGCTCTGCCTCAACACGCCGGGCCAGAAACAAATTCCTCAAAAGGCTCCGCGCTTTCGCAAGAAACGGCATCCAACTCTCTCTTTTCGACCGCTCATCACTCGCGACGGTTCTCCAGTGAGACTGCTACTCGTACCGCAACGCGACCACTGGATCCACACGCGTTGCGCGTCGCGCAGGGATATAACACGCCAGTACCGCGGTCGCGACCAGAAGAACAACTACTCCCGCGAACGTGACCGGATCCGTGACCGTCACGCCAAAAAGCAATGACTTCACCGTCCGTGTCAGCGCCAGAGAAGCGGCAAACCCTACTGCCAAACCAGCAAACACCGTTGTCATCCCTTGTCCTAAAATCATCTTCATGACGTCACGCCGCTCGGCGCCCAGCACCACGCGCACTCCGATTTCCTGCGTTCGACGGCTCACCCAATACGCCATCACTCCAAATACGCCCGCCGTAGCCAGCAGCAGCGCTACGCCGGCGAAAAACCCCAGCAAAATCACGTTGAACCTGCGCGAGCCGAGGGAGGCCGAGTACACGTCGGAAAGTGTTTGGAATTTCGCCGGGATTTCCGGGTTGAGTTCTTGCAAAATTCCCCGCGCCGCAGAGGTCACCAGCTGTGTATCGGCATCGCTCCGCATGGTTAGAGTGATCGCCGAGCGCGGGCGCTGAAATAAATTCACATAAACGGTGGGCCGCGGCGGCTCGTCCACGCCGTATTGATGAACGTCGCCCACAATCCCCGCGATTGTCAGCAAACGTAAGTCGCCGTCCATATTGCCGAACTCGATCGTGTGCCCGATGGGATCCTCGGTTGGCCACCGTTCTCGCGCCAGCGATTCGCTGATCACCGCAACGTGGGGCGCGTTAGCTCCGTCTTGCCCATCGAAGATTCGACCTCGGATCAGGGGTATTCCCAGCACTCGAAAATATCCGTCTGTTACCGCGCCAAAATCCGCGACGCCCAATCGTTCCTTTTGCTGATACCACAGGGGGTCGAGCGCCTCGAACGTCTTGGGCACATCGTTCTGATTCATCAGCAAAAACATCCCGTCCGGCAGCCCGCCACCTACCAGCGGCAATCCGCTTGTTGCGCCAACATCGCGCACACCCGGAATCTGTTTCAGATGATCGATCAGGCTCGAATAAAAGACGGCTTGACCGGCTTTTGCCTTCGCGCCCTCTACCCACGGCAGCGAAATGTCCATGGTCACGATTTTTTCCACCCGGAACCCGGGATTCACCTCCAGCGCTTTCATTAGGCTACGTCCCAATAATCCTGCTCCGATCACCAGCACCAGTGTGATGGCGATTTGAGCCGCCACAATCAAACGCCCGGCCCGCTCGCTGCTCCGCGAACCCGCCTGGCCACGACCGCCTTCCATCAGGCTTTTCCGCAGGTCGCACGATGTCGCTTTCCATGCCGTGAACGCTCCCAGGCCCACCGCGACCGCCACGGACAGCAGCAACGCAAACAGCAAAACCGGCAGATTGATCGAGACGCTTTCCAAACGCGGCAAATTTTCCGGCGCCAGCTTGACCAACACCGCCACTCCCCAGAATGCGCCGATCACGCCCAACGTTCCGCCCACCACCGAAAGCAGCAGCGCCTCGGTAAGGAACTGTCGGATCAGACGCCCTCGCGCTCCACCCAGCGCGTTGCGTATGGCCAGTTCTCGTTCTCTCGCCGCCGCTTGCGCGAGCAGCAGGTTCGCCACGTTTGCACAGCCCACCAGCAGCAGAAAACCCACGGCTCCCAAAAGCACCAACAACGGTCCGCGCGATTTGCCGGTGATCGAGCTTTGCAGCGGAACGGCGACTCCGTCCTTCAGCAGATAATCACCCTGTTCGCTCGCGCTTTCTCGAATGCGCCGCGCGATCGCGCTAATGTCTTCATTGCCTCGGGCAACGCTCGCGCCTTCGCGTAACCGCCCAACGGCACAATAGTTGTGTGATGTGCGGCTTGGATTTTCCCCACTCAGGTCGGCGGGCACCCACAAATCTGCCGCTGCTGGAAACTGGAACCCTGCCGGCAGCACACCAATAACTGAGAATATCGCGTCATCAATCTTCAGGTGCGACTGCGAAAGGTCTTCCGGCGCTCCCAAATGCCGTTTCCAATATCCATAACTCACAAGAACAACCGGTGCGGCTCCTCTCCGGTTGTCCTCAGCGGCGAAATCCCGCCCGATCGCCGGCTGAACGCCGAACACTTTCAAGAAATCCGGCGACACTCCGGAAACCGTTGTCCGCGTTGGCTGCATTCCTCCCGATACCGACGCAACCACCTCGTTGTACTTGGCCAGCGCCTCGAAACTGTGGCTTTGGTCGCGAAAGTCGTCGAAGTTCGGGTCCGCCAGGTGTGACCACGCGCCCTTTGTATTGACCTCGAAAATCGCGACGATACGGTTCGCGTCTCGATACGGCAGCGGTCGCAGCAGTACACCGTACACCACGCTGAAAATCGCCGTCGTCGCTCCGATCGCCAGCGCCAGCGTCAACGCCATAATCGCTGTCGCGCCGGCATTCTTCCCCATCTGCCGCACTGCGTAGTGACAATCCGCGCCCACTGAATACATCCAGTTGCCAATCTGCCTTTCGCGAACCTGTTCCTTCACCTGGTCCACGCCGCCGAGTTCCATCCGTGCCTCCCTCCGCGCACACTCCGCCGTCACTCCCGCTCGAATCTTCTCCTCCACTAGCAACTCGAGGTGCGCCCGCAGTTCTTCGTCCAGCTCCGCCTCCACACGCCGAGCCAGAAACATGTTCCTCAGCAAACTCCGCGCGCTCGTAAAAATCGGCACCCGCAACTCCTGACTTACCGGTCCGTCTCCGAACTGGCTTTGCGCTCAATGTTCTCCTACTCCTACGAAAATCCCCCGCCTCAGGCGGTCCGAGCGATACGGTCAAAATGATCTGCACCGAGTTCCCGATAGTTCTCCTTGCGCCTAAGCATGTGGCGCGCATGCGGAGGACGTGAAACCTGCGTCCCACCTTCCTACTCGTTAGCTCGTCTCCAAAGCTCGCCCTATCGCCCACACGATCCGGTCCCAGCGTTTTGTCTCCGCTTCGAGTTGCTTCTGCCCGGCTTTGGTCAGCCGGTAGTATTTCGCCCGCCGATTGTTCTCGGACTCTCCCCAGAAGGCCGAAATCCACCCTTCTTCTTCCATCCGGTGCAGTGCCGGAAACAGCGAACCCGGCTTCACCACAAACGTCCCATTCGTAATCTGCTGAATCCGGCGCGAGACGCCCAACCCGTGTAGCTCTCCCGCCGCCAGCGCCTTCAAAATCAGCAGGTCCAGCGTCCCCTGCAACAAAGTCGTCTGTTCCGCCTTCAACTCTTCCCCCTATCGAAAATCTATAGGAACCTATGCTTTCTCGTATCGAATGTCAATAGGAGTTTTCTGCATTGCCCACGGCCCATCCTCAGAAACACAGAGTTTTTGGCTTGCAATTCCCTTGGTGCGGATTGCGTGTGGAAGTGGCCTCCTTGAAAGGCAAACGCTGTAACTCTTTGTAATAAATACTTACGAAAACAGGTGGGCGGGTAGGCCACGTCACGCCCCACCCCCCAACTCGAGAACAACTTCGCCCAAGTCCTTTATCTACTATGTCTTGTAAAAACAATCGCGGCGTGGGCCTACGACCATTCAAATCAGCGCCAAACCATCAGTAGCGAACTTCACGTCGACTCCGGACATCATGAGGTAAACTGCCCACTCACATGTGCCCCACAAGCACCATCCGCACGGTCGGCATCTTCTCCCGGCCCCGCCGCGCCGACCTCACCACCATCGTCGCGCCGCTACTCGAGTGGATCACTAAGCGCGGCTTTCGCGCCCTTTACGACACGGAAACCGCGGAGGCTCTAAGCGATGGGAACAATCCAGGGCTCACTCGCCATGATTTGGCCGCGCAAGCCGACCTGCTTATAGTCCTGGGCGGCGATGGCACTCTCTTGGCCGCCGCTCGGGAAGCTGCCCACCGAGGCATCCCTATCCTTCCCATCAATCTCGGCAGCCTCGGCTTCCTCACCAGTTTCACGCTGGAGGAACTCTACCCCGCTCTCGAGGAAGCGCTGTCGGGCAAAGCCGAAACCAGCGAACGAGTCATGCTCACCGCGTTGCTCAAGCGCCGTGGACAGGTCGTCGAATCGAAAAACGTTCTCAACGAAGCCGTCATCAACAAAGGCGCCCTCGCTCGCATGATCGAAGTGGAACTTTTCATTGACGACGAATTCGTCTGCCGCTACCGCGCTGACGGACTCATCATCGCCACTCCTACTGGTTCCACCGCTTACTCTCTCTCTGCCGGCGGCCCCATCGTGCATCCCGCGGTCGAATCCCTCATCGTCACTCCGATTTGCCCGCACACGCTGACTGACCGGCCGGTGGTGATTGCCGACACTTGTGGCGTCGAAATGCGCCTCCGCGGCGATGCCGAATCGGTCTATCTCACTCTCGATGGGCAAAAAGGAATTTTGATGCAGTCCGAAGATCGTGTTTCTATAACGCGCGCACACCAGCGGCTCAAACTCATTCAGCCGCATCGCAAGTCCTATTACGAAATCTTGCGCAGCAAACTAAAGTGGGGCGAAGCGTAGCGCTGGCTCCTCCGACGATTCCGATCGGTTTGTCCGACCGATTGTCCTCGCGAGCGAAGCGGGGAACCTGCTTGTGAATTCTCGGTCAGGCCAGAACGTCCCCGCGCATCAGATCCTTGGTCGTCTCGCGCCTGCGGATCACACGCGCGCGCTTCCCTTCTACCAGAACTTCCACTGGGCGACGCCGCGCATTGTAGTTTGAGGCCTGCGACATTCCGTAAGCGCCGGCAGCCCAAATCGCCAGCACATTCCCGGCCTTCACATCTCCGAGCGGCCATTCATGCAAAAAGCAATCGCCCGTTTCGCATACCGGACCAACCACATCGACGCGAGCGGCTCCGACGTTTTCGCCCTTCGCGCGCGCCACTTTCGTGATCGGATGTACCGCGCCGTACAACACCGGCCGCAACAAATCGTTCATCGCCGAATCTACCACCACAAAAGTCTTGTCGCGATTTTTTTTGACGTACAAAACCCGCGTCAACAAAACTCCAGCAGGAGCAATGATTGTTCGCCCAGGTTCCAGCAGCAGATGCACTCCGAGCGGCTTAGCGAAATGCGCGACCATGCGCGCGTAGTCGCTGCGCGAAGGCGGTTTCTGATCCGTGTAGCGAACGCCGAGACCGCCGCCAAAATCCAGATATTTCAGGGCAACGCCCAGTTGGTGCAGTTCGCGAACGTAACTCGCCAATCTGCGCAGGGCTTGCTGGAACGGCCGCATCGAAGTGATCTGCGAACCGATATGCGCGCTGATTCCGTCCCAGCGAATCCACGTCGACTGGCGATGCTTCAGATAGAGTTCGCGAGCCGCAGCCCAGTCGAGTCCGAATTTATGCTGATGGTGCCCGGTCGAAATGTGCGGATGGCCGCCGGCAATCACATCGGGATTGACACGAATCGAAACGCCGGGCAAATCGCCGATTTCGTTTTTACCGGATTCTTCGAGCAGCACGCCGAGCTCGGCTTCGGACTCGATGTTGAAGAGCAGAATTCCACGTTTCGCGTTTCTGCCGCGGGCGCGATAGCGCAAGGCGAAGCGAATCTCCTCGCGTGTTTTGCCGACTCCGGAGAAGACAATCTTTTCTCCGGAAACGCCAAGGTGCGCGAGATGTTCCAGCTCTCCGCCGGAAACCACATCGAATCCGCTGCCAAGGTCGGCAAGAGTTTTCAGAATGCTCAGATTGCCGTTGGACTTTGCCGCGAAGCACAGCGTATGGGGCAGAGCGCCGAGTCCTTCTTTCAGTTCGCTGAATGCGCTTTCAATTGCAGCGCGGCTGTACAAATATGCGGGCGTGCCGAACTTTTCCGCCGCTTCCGTAAGCGCTACAGATTCGCAAAACACTTCTTCTCCGGAATTGTCGGCAGACTTGCGCCAGGCAAATTGCGGCGTAAATTCCGCCGGATCGACAAATTTGTGCTTTTGCGGCGGTTTAGCGGACTCGGCGCTCATCGGGCCTTGAGCACCACCAGCGTGCGGTCGTCCGAAAGCGGAGCACTTTGTGCGAACCAATCCACTTCGCGAAGAACCAGGTCGGAAAGTTCGGTGGCGCTCAATTCGTGGTGTGTTTCGATCAACTTGCGCAGGCGCTCCGTGCCAAAGAATTGGCCTTCACTGTTCATGGTTTCGGCGATGCCGTCGGAATGGAAAATTACAATGTCGCCCGGTTCGAGAGTCACGCTCCATTCGTCGTAGCTGGCTTCCTCAAAAATGCCCAGCGGAAATCCCGTGAGCTCCACTTTGCCACAGCGGCCGTCTTTGTAAAGCAACGGCTGCGATTGTCCCGCATTGGCCACGCGAAATTTCTGACGGCCGCGCTGCCAGGTCGCGAAGCACGCAGTCATGAAGCGGCCTTCGATGCGGCGCTCACCGACCAGTTGGTTCATCTGGCGAAGCATTTCCGCGGGCTGCAATTTCTGCGGCGCCAGGCTGCGCATGATGCCAATTGCCACGGCACCGTAGAGTGCTGCGGCGGTTCCCTTTCCGCTGACATCGGCGAGCGCAACGCCGAGTTGCTGCGGTCCATAGCGCAGAAATTCGTAAAGGTCACCGCACACTTCGCGCGCGGAAAGATAGCGGGCGGCCATGTCCAAACCGAAATCCTCGGTGGGCACGGGGCGAATCAGAGCGCCCTGAATCCGTTTCGCGGCTTGTAAATCGCGCTCGAGTCGCGCTTCGTCGCGGGCGACCTGTTCATACAAGCGAGCATTTTCCAGCGAAACGGCGAGGTTCGCGGCGAGGATGGAAAGCGTCTGCACATGATCGTCGTTGAACGCGCTAAGCTGCGGGCTCTCCAAATCGAGGACGCCGATGATTTTGCCTTTGTGGAGCATCGGAATGGCAAGTTCAGCGCGCGTTTCCGGATTCACCATCAGGTAGCGCGGATCCACGGTGACGTCGGGAACGAGCACCGGCTCGCGCAAGGTGGCAGCTGCACCGACAATGCCTTCGCTGGCGGCGACACGCAATTTTCCCTGCACACGCTGGCCGTGCTTTACGTCGAGGCGGTGACGAAAGATTTTTTGTTCTTCGTCATATAGCATGATGCTGAGAATGTGATAGTCAATGACGCGTTTGACTTGTTCGGCGGCGCGGCGGAGAAGTTCTTCGACGTCGAGGATGGAGCTCATTTCGCGGCTGACTTCGTTGAGCAGGAGCAGCGTGTTGGCCTGGGTGTTGGCACGCTCATAAAGGCGGGCGTTTTCAATGGCTACGGCCAGGCGGCTACCGAGCAAGGTCAGGATGCTTTGCTGGTCCGGCGTGAAATAGTCGAGATGATTGCTTTGGATATCGAGTACGCCGATGCATTTGCCCTGAATCATCAGCGGAACAGCCAGCTCAGAGCGAACGCTGTCGATCGCATTTATATAGCGCGGGTCGTTGGAAACGTCACTTACACGGACCGAATGTCCTGTCGCTGCGGCGCTTCCGGTGATTCCCTGCCCCACCGGAATTCGAAGGTTTTCCGCCAGGTCGCGCGGATAGCCGATGGCGAAACGGTGCTTGAGAGCGCCTTCTTCGATTAGCAGGACGCCGAAAATTTCGTAATCAATGTGCTTCTTGATGAGCGCAGCGGTTCGCGACAGCACTTCGTCGAGGTCCAGGGAAGCGTTGACCTCCTCGCCGATTTCGGCAAGTGTGGCGAGGACCTCCGCTGAAATTTCGCCATGGGGAACGACTTTTACGGGTACGGATGTTTCGGACGGATTCATCTATTCCTATTATAGCAGCCGGCCGGGACAGCGAATTCCGGCAAACATCGAAGCTTTCTAGTGAGAACTGCCGGGCAAAGTGAGAATTCCGACATCGGGCAGGTTGCGGTAGCGCTCGGCGTAATCGAGACCGTAGCCGACGACGAATTCATCCGGTATGACAAAACCGGTGTAGTCGGCTCGAACGTCTGCGATGCGTCGTTCTTTTTTGTCGAGCAAGACTGCTACCTTGAGACTCTTCGGCTTGCGTTGCTGCAAAACCCGAAGGAGGTACTGCAACGTCAGCCCGGTGTCGAGAATATCCTCGACAACGATGACGACTTTCCCCTCAATGCTGGAGTCGAGGTCCTTGTTCAGTTTGACCTGGCCGGAAGACTTGGTGTCCTTGCCGTAGCTGGAAACGGCGATGAAATCGAAAGTGACCTCGCCGGGAATCTGGCGAGCCAAATCGGCCAGAAACAGCACAGCGCCCTTGAGCACGCCGACCAGAAGAAGCGGTTCGTGCGGAAAATCCGCGCGAATCTGCTGGCCCAGTTCGCGGATTTTCTTTTGGATGGCTGAGCCAGTCAGTAGCGGCCGCACCGTTTCCTGGCCTGCCGGGGGCTCGGATGCTTTCTTGATGGACCGCTTGATCGTCGTTGCCATCTGCTCCTCGTACCCGGCTGACTTTATCGCAGTCGCCCAAGGGTGAGCAAGTTGGCGCGATTTATCCCGCTTTCTTTGTGTATTCATCGCCCTGCAATAAAGATGCGAGAAACTTCGAATCAATGTGTGTAAACGAGAGCTTCCGCAGATGTCTGCGGTGACCTGCCGAAGTTTTCCACAGCTCTCTATTTCGCAGATGCATGCGGTTGTGGTAAGAATGGGGCACTTCACCGAGTGCTAAACGACACTAGTGTCGTGATTTGAAGCGCTGTTTTTGAGATCAGCCCCCTACACCCCCGGGCGGCCCACTAGGCGGAAGCCCTGTTCAATCAAGTAGTAAACCCAGGAGGAGTGTCTATGTTGACCAGTGTTTGTTTGTTGCGGCGGACCGCGCGTAACGCAGGTCTTTTTTGTCTGTTGCTGCTGATGATATCACCGAAATTGTGGGCCCAGTCCACGACGGACGGCGCGATTTCGGTGACAGTGACAGACGCCAGCGGAGCGGCAGTAGCGGGAGCGAAGGTGACGGTTCGGAACAACGGAACGAATTCGGAACAGACAGCGGCAACGGATGACACCGGGTATTTGCGCGTAGCCAAGCTGCTGCCCGCAAGCTATACGGTGAACGTGGAAGCGCCGGGGATGGCGCCGTTTACGGCGGAAAGCGTGCTCGTACAGATCGGCAGCATTACCGACGTTCCGGCAAGGCTGAATGTGGCTTCAGCGGGAGCAACGGTGGTAGTCAGCGCCGAAGTGCCTTCGATAAATACGAGCACTCCGGAATTCGCGGGTGTAGTAGATCAGGCGGCCATCAACAACCTGCCCATCAACAACGGGCGTTGGTCGAGTTTTGCGCTCTTGACGCCAGGGGCGGTTAACGATTCGAGCGGATTCGGTTTGATCAGCTTTCGCGGCATCAGCACGCTGCTCAACAACTCCACCGTGGACGGTGGCGACAACAATCAGGCGTTCTTTTCGGAGGAGCGCGGACGAACGCGCATCGGATACACGGTGGCGAAAGCCGCGGTACAGGAATTTCAAGTAAATACATCGAATTACTCGGCGGAATATGGCCGCGCCGCGGGCGCAGTGATCAACACGGTTACCAAGAGCGGGGCCAACCAGTTCCATGGCGAAGCATATTTCTACGACCGCGACAACGACTGGGGAGCCTTCAATCCCTTTACGCGGTTAACGACACAGACGTCTCCAGGTGTCTTCACATCGGCTCCCTATAAGCCTCAGGATGTACGAAAGATTTGGGGAGGGGGCATTGGAGGCCCGATTCTGAAGGACCGATTGTTCTTCTATTTCGCCTTTGACCGTTACGATAGGAATTTTCCGGGAACGGCGGTTCCAACCAGCCCGAGTGCGTTTTTTGCCAATCCCAGCACTTCGACCCTCAATACGTTGGCGACGCGACTGGGCGTTACTCCCGCAGAAGCGCAAACGCTGTACAACAACGGATTGAACGATCTGTTATCCGAACTGGGCCCGGTTCCGCGCAAAGGCCAAGCGACAATTTTCTTCCCGAAAGTAGATTGGACCATTAATACCAAGAATCATGCGTCGTTTGAGGTCAACCGGATGCGGTGGACTTCGCCGGCCGGCATCCAAACCCAGGCCAGCAACACGTTTGGCGTCGCGAGCTTCGGCAACGACTACGTGCGCGCGACTTGGGGCGTCGCGAAGCTGTACACGACGATCACGAACACCCTCTCCAATGAAGCGCGCTTTCAATACGGACGAGACTTCGAATTTGAATTCGCCCAGCCTTCTTCGGCTTACGAACAGGCCAATTTCATTACATCGCCGTTGTTCTCCGGTTATACGAACCCGCTGGGTCTCTCGCCCGATGTATTCATCACCAACGGATTCGATATGGGAGTGCCGACGTTTCTGCAACGCTCGGCGTTTCCCGACGAACGGCGCACGCAGTTTGCAGACACCGTCAGCTGGAGTCATGGCAGGCATCTCCTGAAGCTCGGCGTGGATTACGCGCACACGAACGATCTGAGCCAGAACCTGCGCTTTCAATACGGCTCGTTCAGCTATTCAAGCCTTCTCAACTACTTCTCCGACCTCTATGGCGTGAACACGTGTACATCGACGGGGGGAGCGCGAATCCCTTGTTACAG
>DASSYL010000170.1:0-3241 GCA_035703315.1 Candidatus Acidiferrum sp.
CGGACCACTGCTCGACAGCGTCACGGGTCTCACGTCTAACCCTTCTTCTTTGAAAAAGCCGGCTCCGCGAGCAACCGCGGTGGGCAACCCGGTATTCCAGCTCGGCGAGACCAAGGCGACGGTGACGACCTGAAGATCCGCCGCGCTGGAGAAATCAGGAATGAGAGCGAAGAACGATATAAGTACTGCGAAAAGGATTTTTTTCATGGAACGTCGGTTGTCACAGCAAGTTGTGACGACGATCATAGAAAACCTCTCGGCACACTGTCAATCAGCAGCGTGATTGAACAGTCCTAATGGAGAAACTGATTTGTGTCCGCCAGAGTCTGCAAGGTGAAAACGTTGACACGTAAACGCTTTAACAATACAAACCGGGGAATGTTCTCAAAATGTAGCTCAAGTGATAGGAAGCCCGAGCGCTCAAATAGTTAGGAACCACTGAAAAGAGGAAAACCATGACGCAAGCCAATCCCTTACGCGTAGGACTTATCGGAGCGGCGGGTCGATGGGGGCCGCGGGCGCATGTGCCGGCCCTGCAGGGCGTGCCGGAGACCGAGCTTTATGCCATGTGCACAGCGCATGCGGAAACGGCGCAGGCGGCGGCCGATAAATTCGGCGTGGAATGCGCTTACGGTAGCGACAAGGCGTTGAACGCCGACAAGAGAGTTGAAGCTGTAGTCGTCGCGGTGCGGGTGCCGGCGCACTACGAGCTTTCGAAAAACGCCATTGAAGCGGGCAAACACGTTTTCTGCGAATGGCCCCTCGGCGCGAATACTAAAGAGGCGGAAGAGCTGGCGGCACTGGCGCGCCAGAAAAACGTGCGCACCATGGTCGGCTTACAGCGGCGCGCGTCGCCCGCCTATTTGTACATGCGCGAGCTAATCAAGGAAGGCTACGTCGGACAGGTGCTCTCGGTGAATATGACGCTGATGAACAGCGGCGTGTTGACCCGGACTTCGGATCGCACCTGGCAGCGCGATATGACTTTGGGGGCGAACACGCTGACGATTACGTTCGGCCACGTGCTCGACGCCATGTGCATGGTGGTCGGCGAGCTGACCGAAGTGTCGGCGATCGTTTCCACGCAAGTGCCGCAATGGTTCGAGAGCGACACAAAAAAATACGTGGATGTCACTTCCCCCGACAACATCATGGTTCAGGGCCGGCTCGAAAACGGCGCTGTCGTCAATGCCTCCTGCGGCGTGCATCCGTACCACGGCAGCGGCCACCGCTTCGAGATTTATGGCAAGGAGGGCACGCTGTCGATGATCGGCGGTGGCGAGGGCGGTGAGGAGCTGCGGCGCAAGATTATGGGCGGGCACAAGGACGACAGGGCGCTGCAAGAATTGCCCGTGCCGGAAAAATTCAAATGGGTGCCGGAAACATTGCGCAGCGGTCCCTCGTACGATGTCGGTCAGATGTGGATCAAGTTTGCCGAAGGGATACGCAATGACTCCAACATCGAGCCCGACTTCGAACACGCGGTACGGCGCCACCGGACGTTGGATGCTATCGTGCGTGCTTCACAGACGGGGCAACGGCAGAAAGTTGCCTTGTAGTCGAAATCCCTTCCAAACGTTCCAATGGTTCCAGCAGTTCCAGACGTTTCAATTTATCAGTGTTCAGGCCGATTCCTTCGACCACATCAAAACCCACGACCGATCTTTTTCTTAAGCGATTGGAACTTTTGGAACGGAGCGTAGCGGTGGAACCATTGAAACCTTCCTCTATTGCTTCCTGCTAATTCCGATTGACGACTCGCCGGCTTAGCGATAATTTTAGCGCAAAGATTCGCGAGAGGAGCGCTAACCATGGAAAATCGAGCGACGGAAATACACGATGGGCTAAAGCACCCGGTGATCGACGGCGACGGGCATTGGATGGAGCCGATTCCGGTATTCCTCGAGTACTTGAGCGAAGTGGGCGGTGCGAAGTCTGTCGATCAGATGCGAGCGCTCTGGCGCCGCAATCAAGGCTGGTACCGGGCCACACCGGCGGAACGCCAGCACAATCGTATGCGGCGCACGATCTGGTGGGGTGTGACCAGCAACACGCTCGACAAAGCAACGGCGCTGCTGCCGGCCTTACTCAACGAGCGGCTGCCTGAATTGGGCATCGATTTCGCGCTGATCTATCCAAGCTTCGGGCTCAGCATCAACGGTATCCCCCAACCCGATCTGCACCGGGCCGCAGTGCGCGCCTACAACATGATGACGGCCGACATGTTCGCGCCCTATAGCGGGCGGTTCGCGCCGGTCGCGATTATTCCCTCACAGACCCCGGACGAAGCGCTTGAGGAGCTGGAGTACGCGGTCAAGCAGCGCGGCTTCAAAGCGATCATGCTGCGCGGAAACCAGGAACGGCCGATTCCAGGAGCGGCCGAAGGCGTCGATCCGCAGAAAGCCGCTTGGTATTGCGACACCATCGCTCTCGACAGTCCGCATAACTACGAGCCGTTCTGGCAGCGCTGCGTCGACCTCGGCGTGGCCGTGACCCAACACTCAGGCAGCGGCCGGTGGCAGGATCGCGCGTCGATCACCAACTTCACCTACAACCACGTCGGCCACTTCGCCGAATCGAACCACGCCTTCGCGCGCGGCGTTTTTTTGGGCGGTCTCGTGCGGCGCTACCCGCGTCTCAATTTCGGCTTCATGGAAGGCGGCGTGAGTTGGGCTTGTCAAATGTGCCTCGACTTGATCGAACACTGGGAAAAACGCCGCCGCGCCGGTCTACAGTATCCAAACACAACCAACGTTGCTGAGCTGCATCAGCTGATCGCCCGCTATGGCGATCAGAAACTTAAAGCCAACGCCGATGCTATCATGGACAGCCTGGATGCATTTCGACCGGAATGCAGCCTCGAAGAGCTCAGCCGTCCCGAGCATGTCGTGGACGATTTTGAAGCGGCTGGAGTCAATTCGAAAGACGATGTCCGAGCGGTTTTCTCCGGCAACTTCTATTTCGGCTGCGAAGCGGACGACCGGGCAACGGTATTCGCCTTCGATCCGCGCATGGGCGTCCGCCTTCGGCCGGTCTTCAGCTCCGACTTCACGCATTTTGACGTGCCCGATTTCCGAGAAGTCATTCCCGAAGCGTTCGAGATGGTGGAGAGAGGCTTCGTGACGGAACAGGATTTCCGGGAGTTCACATTTACCAACGCCGCGCGTCTGCATACGCGCAACAACCCGGACTTTTTCAAGGGCACTGTCGTCGAGCAAGCGGTAGCCAATGAACTGGGGCT
>DASSYL010000220.1:0-6651 GCA_035703315.1 Candidatus Acidiferrum sp.
GCGGCGCAGCTCAAATTCTATGGGAGCCGATCAATTGCTATGGCACGTTTTGGGGGAATACGAACGTATTTATCCTTGCTGTTCGCTTCTTTGTTTTGCGTGGCCGCAGCGAACGCTGGAATTTTTGGCACCGTGCGCGGCATCGTCCACGATGTCCAGCATCGGCCCATCGCCGGCGCTCATCTGTTGCTGCAGGCCAAACTGTCCGACTGGAAGCGCGAAGCCGTCACGGATACTAGCGGCGAGTTTCAGATGGACGCCGTTCCCGCCGGCAACTACACCATGCACATCACGCACGACGGCTTTCGTGACTATGTCGCGGATCTCGCGGTGGTCGCCGACTCCGCGCCATTGCGCCACTTCCCTCTGGAGGTTGCCGGCGTTTCCGAACACGTCGAAGTCAGCGAATCGGCCCAGACGCTCGACACTACTTCCTCTTCGAGTCCCGTCACACTAAGCCGTCAGACGATCAGTGAAACTCCCGGTGCGACGCGCACCAACAGTTTCGACGTCATCACCGATTACACTCCCGGTGCGTACATGGTGCACGACCAATTGCACGTGCGTGGCGGGCACCAGGTTTCGTGGCTCGTCGATGGAATTCCCGTTCCCAACACCAACATTGCCGCGAATGTTGGCCCGCAATTCGATCCCAAGGACATGGACGTCGTCGAAATCGAGCGCGGCGGATATTCCGCCGAATATGGCGACCGCACTTATGCCACCTTCAACGTGATTCCGCGTTCCGGTTTTGAACGAGATCGCGAGGTCGAGTTGCTCGCTACGTATGGCAGCTATCATTCCACGGACAGCCAGATCAGCATCGGCGACCACACCGACCGCTTCGCCTATTACGCGAGTGTCAGCGGGAATCGCACCGATTTTGGGTTGATGCCTCCGGAGCCGGACGCACTCCACGACGCGACCAACGGGGTCAGCGGATTTACTTCTCTCATCTTCAACCCAACTCCCAACGACCAGTTGCGCCTGGCAGCATCCGCGCGCTCTGACTACTTCCAGATTCCCAATACGTCCGAGCAGCAAGACGCGCTGATTCGCGATGTGCAGCGTGAGCGCGACGCGTTTCTCAATTTCACGTGGGTGCACACCTTTCAGCCCGGTGTATTGCTCACCGTTGCGCCGTTCATTCACTGGAATCACGCTGCCTATGATGGGAGCGGGCCGATTCCCAGCTTGCTGCCGGATCAGCCCCCGATTCCCACCGACCACAACGACTCCCGCTACGAGGGTGCGCAGCTTTCACTCGGCGTGACGCGCGGACGTCACAATGCGCGCTTCGGCGCGTACGGTTTCGCGCAACAGGATGATTCTTTCTTCCGCGTTGTCGCTGCGGATGGATCAGGCGACACCGCCTCGGAAAACAGTTCGCCGGCTGGCGGACAAATTTCTCTCTTTGCCGAAGACCAATTCCGCGCGGCGAATTGGCTGACGCTGAACGCCGGACTGCGCTACACGCACTTTTCCGGCGGCGTGGTGGAAGACAAGACCGACCCTCGCATCGGCGCCGCGCTGCACGTTCCCAAACTCAACTGGGTGTTCCGCGCGTTCTATGGGCGCTACTACCAGGCGCCTCCGCTCACCACAGTTTCTGGTCCGCTGCTACAGTTCGCCCTGGATCAGGGATTTGAGTTTCTGCCGCTGCACGGCGAAACGGATGAGCAGCGCGAATTCGGACTGACCATTCCGATTCGTGGATGGACGTTTGATTTTTCCAATTTCCAGACGCACGCGCTGAACTTTTTCGATCACGACGTGCTTGGCAACTCCAACATTTTTTTCCCGGTCACGATCGAGCGCGCGCGTATTCACGGGTGGGAATCCACCGTGCGTTCGCCGCGCATTGCGAAACGCTTCGACGTGTATCTGACCTACTCCAACCAGATGGTCGAGGGCGCCGGAGCAATTACCGGTGGCTTGCTCGCCGAGACCGAAGAGTTGTGCGAAGGCGGCGGCTTCTGCTATCTCGACCATGACCAGCGCAACACGCTCAGCATGGGTTTCCACTCTTCGCTTCCCTTTCAGATTTCTGCGTCCGGAAATATTTCTTACGGTTCCGGATTTCTCGATGGTGAAGGTCCTGAGCATCTTCCCGATCACACGGAATTTTCGTTGTCGCTCGCGAAATCTTTCGGTGAACGCTTCTCCGTCGGATTTACCGCACAGAATTTGAACAATTCGCGGTACTTGCTGGACAACTCCAATACGTTCGGTGGAACCCACTGGAACTATCCACGGCAGTTCATCGGTCAGATCCGCTACCGTTTCCACTTCTAGCACTGCTCTATCTTCGCTAGAGCACAGAACTGCGCGACTCCATTGCCGGTTCGGTTTTCCAGCGATACACTAAACGGGAATTTGGACAGGCGATGGAGTTCGCCATAACCGCCGAACCCGATCTCGCAACAGATTGGAAACAGGCTGATGACTCCTGGTGGCCGCGAGGCGCCAGGAGTTTTTTGCTTCTGGGGCCTGCGCTGTGCCGGTAAATCGCAAAGAGGTGATGGAGTGAAACTTTTTCTCATTGCGCTGTTCGGAGCCATCGGCACGCTCTGCCGGTACGGGTTGCAGGGCGTGGTCCACACTCGCATGGGGAGCGGGTTTCCGTACGGCACACTGCTGATCAATCTGACTGGCTGCCTGCTGCTCGGCTTCATCGGACAACTCACGCTGAATCGCATGCTCATTTCTTCCGACTTGCGCATCGCCATTGCGGTCGGATTTTTCGGCGGCTACACCACGTTTTCCAGTTTTGGCTGGGAGACCGCCAAGATGCTGGAGGACGGCGAGTGGCTGCGGGCGACGACGTATGTTTCGGCCAGCGTGATCGCCGGCTTGCTGCTTTCGGTGGCCGGAATTCGGCTGGCGAATCGCTTCTAATCGAACCGTCGCCTGCCCGCCTATGAAAAAGGAGCCCTCCATGAGGCACGAAAAATTTGAAGGCGAACGCACGCTGATGCGCATCCACATCGGCGAGTCGGATAAGCGGCACGGTAAGCCGCTGCATGAAGCGATCGTGGAACTGCTGCGCAAGGAGAAATTTTCGGGCGCGACGGTGCTGCGCGGAGTCGGCGGTTTCGGCTCGTCGAGTGTGTATCACACTGACAAAATTCTCCGGCTATCGCAGGACTTGCCGATCGTTGTCGAAGTCGTGGAATCCACTGAACGTATCGAGCAAATCCTGCCGCGCCTCGACGAAATGGTCGAGGGCGGGCTCATCACGCTCGAAAAAGTCCGGGTCATCCTTTACCGCGCAGCCAAGAAGTAATCCGTTCTCCGTTCTCTTTACTCTGGCAACTCTATTCTGGGAGGGGGACGCCGGACTGCTCGGCCACCATGTACGCTGCGTACCAGTCGGGCCAGTTTTCATCGCGTTGGCCGCCGGTGCGCTCTTCGTGCTTGCCGTGAGCAGCCGCTGCGCGGCGCAGCGCGCTCGCCAGATCGCTCGCTGATGCGAAGGTCGTCGCCGCGGAGTCCACGCGACCGGGCAGCCGCGTGGTGAGCTCCTGGAACAGCCAGCCGTTACCGTCGGGATCTTGGAACGAAGCGAAGGAGCGGTAGCTGCGATGTTCTGGATCGGGGCCGTTGACGCGGACGCGTCCAAATAAGTAGGCGTCATCTGCGCCAGCGTATACGCCTTCGTTGTGGAACACCTCGCTGACCTCTACGCCGCGACGAAGCAGCTCGGCGCGCGTGGCCCCGAGGTCAGAAACGATCAAATACAAGCCCTGCGCGGAGCCGGGCGCCGCGGGGGTGACGTTCTTGCCGAAGATTACCGAACACCCGGAGCCCGGCGGCGTGAACTGGAGCACTCGGAAGTCGTTCTCGTGGGCGTAATCGGCGTCGAGCCGCCATCCCAGCTTCGCGTAAAACTCCTTCGCGCGATCGACATCCGAAACGGGAAGGACGACGATCTCAAACTTCATGTCGATTGGGGCTGCTTGGGGTTCACTCTGTTTCGTGGGAACTGCCCTGGTGCTCATAGTTGCCTCCGGTTTGTGTGAATCATTGCGAGGATTCGCTGTGCAGGGATGACCCGTTGCGGCGGGCGGTAAATCGTACTGCCGGTTGGATGGATTTGCGACGGCTTTCCTGAGGGACGGAGTTTCCCACGGGCCGGTCCCTCCCCCTCTTTTTTGTAAGTGCGGATTGCAAAGGAGTTACAGGCCCCAAATCTGTAAGCGCAGATTCCAGAGCAGTTACGGTGAAGAGATTTCGGTCGATTTCGGCTAAAACACGGGTATTCGTCGGTAAGTGCGGCAAAGGAAACGGCTTAAACTGGGGGAAATAGGACCAAACCGTCCGGGTCTTTTTTCTTGGACGCCTCGACGAACTCGGCGAAGCGACTTAAAGTCGCTTTGATGGCGCAACTTACGAAGAGCCGGGAGGGAGAGGAGGAATGGCTTCTGTACTTATTGCATATATACTCGTATATCTTCGATAGGCCATCTAGAAATGGTAATCCTACAGAGATGGGAGCGGGCTTGCGGAAGCTGAGCCGGACGTTCCACTATCAGAAACGTCCCGTGCCTGCCGGTTTCCCCGGTTTTGCGCCATCCGTCCCCGGTTGCCGGATAAACCCACGAAAAAGGACGCACACTTTTCCACAGACAGGAACTCTTACTTGGGCGCGACCGGGTTGTAAAATCAGCGCCTCTTGGTTTTGTGGGGAGGCGTCCATGTTGTTTGCTACGGTGTCGCGGGGCAAAAATCGGGGAGCGCGTCTGCTTCCGCATCGGTTCAAAGACGAGCGGTACCACGTCCAACTCGGAAAACAAGGGCCGTATATTCCGATTGCTGATTCTCGCGATATTCCGCGTTATCTTGCGAACGGCTATTCCCTGCAAATGAGCGGGGTGCAGAGCGTGACTCCGAGTTTGAGACGGCCTGAATCGATTCGTGGGTGGGAGGGGTACGTTTGGCCCTAGGAGGATAAAAGCGCGCGCCTCCCCGATCCGATCGGGCAGGCAGAAGGCGACCGCGACGAGCGCGGAAAGCGGTGGAAAGCAGCTCGTTCGCCGGGATCTATCGGGGAATGCGAGGTCAATTCGCGGCGGCGCGCCACTGTTTTTCAAGACCTGGCACGAGCTTCAAAGCGTTTTCAAAGTAGATTTTCTTCAACACTTCGTCCGGAACCTGAAATCCATAGATCCTCCAGAACGCGTGCCGTTTACGGTAGTACTCGAAATACTCGTCTCGCGTTTCCAGCGCCCGGAAATACCATTTGTATTCATTCACTTCGTAGATGTCCTTACCCATCAGCACGCGATCCTGGTATTTAACGAGAAAATCGTGCGCCGAATACGGTTGCCGGCCCAGTTCGGCCAGCACCGCCGCAATGTCCACATATACGTTTGGATGCGAATCAAACAACTTCCCGAGCCGATTCAGGTCATTTCCATGAAACGCCAGATGCGCAGCAATGAAATTGGTCCGAGGGTGTTTAGCGAACATGCGATCGCGCTCGACAACCAACGTTTCGAAAGGCGGATATTTCGAGCGTGGTCGCGCCCGCTGGGGGAATTCGCGCAACTCTTCCCATCGCTCATTGTGATAATCCCAAGGATCAAAAAATGCCGACGGTTCAGCGATATGGATCAGCACCGGAATTTTCAACTCCGCGCATTTATCCCAAACCGGGTCAAACTCCGGATCGTCTACGTGAACCCTTTCGCCGTTTGCATATTTCAGGTCCATACCATAGTTCTTGAAGATTTTGAGTCCCTGCGCGCCGTTTCTTACGTCTTGTTCCAAGCGCGCTGCGGCTCGCTTTCCGTATCCCGGCGTATTCAGGTCGTCGTAGTTTAAATTGGCGAACACGACGAAGCGGTTCGGATATCGCCCTTTCATAACGGCCAGCGTCTTTTTTAGAGATTCACCCGTACCGCCGCTCAGGTTCACCAGGACTCGAAGATTGATAGTGTCCATTTCCTTGACCAAAGCATCCACGTGCTCTGGCGTCGGATTCCAGTGATGGCTATGAATGTCGACAAACGGATACTTAGCATGTTCGGGTTTGTGTTCCCCGGTGACCAAACCTGACTTTGGCTGATACTCCTCGATGGTTGGCACGCGTGCGGTTGTATTACCTTGCTCCTGCGCGTCCGCGCGCGAGAGCTGTCCCATTGCTATCAACGCAAACAGGGTGACGCCACCGCAAGCCAACAGCGCCAGACAAGGCAAAACCCATTTCTGCAATTTCATCTTCGCTCCGGTGCCGTCATGCCGCTAGCCGCACCATCCTGATGAAAAATCGCCGTGCTACGGCTTTACCGTGACTACGACGACGTCGTGAGAGGGGACCTTGGCGGAGAATTCTGTCGTGAATTTGCCGAGGTCTTTGTGGGCCCAGAGGTCGCGGACGGCGGCGGTGAGGTGGTCGGGATAGCCGAGAGCGGTCCAAGGAGCGGTGATTTCGGTTTCACTGGCGCCGCGGTTTAGAAGGAGGACGGCGCGGCTGCCGTCTTTCATGGGCTTGGACCAAATTTCCAGATCGCCATTTTTCCAGACACGGCCGGCTTGGCGGCCTAGCGGGTCCTGATTGATGGCGATGACGTCCTTGTTGGTGAGGATCTCCTTAATTTCGGAAGCCATGCTGCGGAGGTCGTTGCCGGCGATCAGCGGCGAGGCGAG
>DASSYL010000240.1:0-2113 GCA_035703315.1 Candidatus Acidiferrum sp.
CATTTCGGCCAGCGGCTGGTTGTGAAACTTCGGCTCGCGCGGGCGCGGCGCATGCGCTGCGTTTCGTCCATCAGCACAAACAGATATCGATACATCAATAAGAGCGTCGTCACGAGAAGCGAAGGCGCGCGAATTTTTCGCAGCACTGCGATGAGTGCTGAAGGGGCGGTCGTCTCAGCCAGCAGCACCGTTGTTGCAAGACAGAGCGTGCAGCGCAGCATGACCAGAAGCATGACCCGCCAGCCATCCAGTTGAAAAATTGAAAGCAGCGCCACGCCCAACACGAAGGGTTCGAGCAGCAGCAACCGTTTAAGCAAGAAAAGAAGCGGAATACGACTCAACAGCGCGACTAGGATTAAAAACAACGTGACCGAGACGAATAAGGCCCGCGTTGGCGGCAGGAGCACCACCGTCAGAATCAGCGCGATGGCCAGAATAAGCTTCAGGTCCGCGGGAAAACGATGCACCGGGCCCGATTGCCTGCCAGTAGCCTCGATGACATGGACGTGCATGGGAATGAAATCTTAGGGTCGCGCAGCAGGCTTGGGAACCAGAAGCCGCGCTAAAAGCCAGCCCAATCCAAGCGCGACGACCGTTCCAATCAAACCCGCGATTGAAGTGCTCAGGCTCGCAAAGCTGATTCCTTTGATCTGATATTCGCTCATCGGGGCATGGACCAGAATTTTTGATCCATCGGCAAATCCCAGGGCTTGGGCGGTCTTGTCCAATCCATCCGGCGCCGACGATGCGAACGGCGATACGAACAGCGCTAAACCGATTGCGATCAATGCACCATAGAGAATGAACGGTGCGAGCGAGCGCTCGGCAGGACGTTCGTCGACGATTAAATCCGGGCGACTCGTGCTGACGGCCGAAAGAACCAGGGCAGTGACGAGCCCTTCTCCGACGCCGATTATCATGTGGACGAAGGTCATCGCCGGGAAAACGACATTCCACTGCGCCTTTTGCGAGGCAACCAGTTCGCCGGCACAGACGATCGCGCCGACGACGGTGGCGCACCAGGATGCGAAAAAGGCAGCGATGATCGTTCCCGGTCTGCCGGGGAAGATGCGGCGAGTCATTGAATAAATCGCCCAGCCACCGACGCCGCCGATCAAGGCCATATTGAAAATGTTCGCGCCCAGTGCCGTGACGCCGCCATCGGCAAAGAGAAAACATTGAACGATCAAAACGCAGGAAATGGCGATGACGGCCGCGGACGGCCCGAGCAACACCGCGGCAAGCGTCGCGCCGATGAGATGACCTGAAGTCCCGCCCATGACGGGGAAATTGAGCATCTGGGCCGCAAAGATAAACGCCGCCGCCAGGCCCAGAAGGGGCACTTTTTGCGGCGGCAGGGTCAACCGCGCCCGGCGAAGGGCCAAGCCCAGGCCAACCGCCGACAGCGCTGCCGTGGTCGCGGCGGTCTTTGCATCGAGAAATCCATCAGGAACATGCATGTCCGGAGAGCCTCCCGAATCGGGGTGGCATTGTAACAAGAACCACTGGGCCATGCCCACCGCAATATCCGGCGCTTCCGGCGCGGCGACTACCGGTTATGGGGCAGCGGGCCCCTGGAAGGTGCTCGCGCCGCCGTTGCACCTTTCCCGCCTTATTCTTTGGGCCTACCATTTGCCGATAAGAAGGGGCGTGGGTGATTGACTGTTGAGCCGTATCAGCCACAATACCCGCAGGATGGGAGACCGACCTAAGCGCTCCCAGCGTTTTAAGCGACCGACGTCTCGACGGACCGAGCACGATAGCCGTCGCTGGAAAGGCAGATTTGCCATGGCCGCACCGCAGTTCTTTGTGCCTCCTAGAGTTACGCCATCCCGGCCCAAGCGCCGGTTCACCCTTGAACAGGCCAACCGCACGCTTCCGCTGGTCAGTCGCATTGTCACCGATATCGTCCAGGTGCATAAGAACTACACCGCCAAGCAGGTCCAACTGGAGAAGCTCTCGCAGAATTCCAAGCATCGGGCCCCGATCGAAAAGGACCTCGAAGTCGCCCACGACCGGCTGAACAAGCTGGTGGACGAGTTGTCCGGGGTCGGCTGTGAGTTGAAGGACCCGCAGGTCGGTTTGATCGATTTCGTCGGCCGGCACCAGAGCC
>DASSYL010000411.1:0-8597 GCA_035703315.1 Candidatus Acidiferrum sp.
AAACAGCTACCCGCCACTACTGGATATTCACCGCAGACCCGCACCACTACCATTGGGACACTCTATTTGTGAAGGGCAAGGAAATGTGGCACGGTGCCGGTTCGAAACCGGATGCCATCCGCGCCCTGAAACAAGTGCGCAAGGGCGACCGCATACTGTGTTACCACTCCGCGCCCGAGCGTTCCCTATATTCCATAGCGGAAGTCACGCGCGATCCCTATCCCGATCCGCACGACCGCGAGGGCAAGAACCTGGTGGCTGACCTGCGGGCGTTTGAAAAATTGCCGCGGCAGGTAACACTGACCGAGCTGCGCGGCAACAAGGCTCTGAAGAAAGTAAAGTTTCTGAAAAATGTGCGGCTAATCGTGTCGCCGATCACGGACATCGAGTACCAGGAAA
The DNA here is from genome assembly GCA_035703315.1 of Candidatus Acidiferrum sp. Classification (GTDB taxonomy): domain Bacteria; phylum Acidobacteriota; class Terriglobia; order Acidiferrales; family UBA7541; genus Acidiferrum. Next base: position 400 of record DASSYL010000411.1, read on the forward strand.
TTCTGCGCATGGCTGGAATTGTGGCGTCGCCGGGAATTCCCTTGCCTTAGGCGTTTTGTCTTTTCCGAGCCGCTCCAATCGAAGAGAGATTCCTCGCTCCGCCCGCCACGGCGGGCAGGCTCAGAATGGCGCGCCGTTGGAGACTTCGAGCGTAAAACAGAGGTGACAGCAATGGCCAAGCCCGTTCGCGTATTCTTCGGATCGGCCGCGATCCTGGCGGCAACAGCGATCGCTTTTGGACAAACTTCGCCACACAAGCCGGCGCTCGATGAAATCTCCGGCGGCAAGACTCGCGTGATCGATCTGAGTTACGCGATCAGCGACAAGATGGTGCCGTGGCCGGGCGACGCCAAGGCGTTCGAAGCGAAAACCAACGCGACGGTGGAGAAGGAAGGCTATTTCACGCGCAGCTTCTGGATGCTGGAGCACTACGGCACGCACATGGATGCCCCGGCACATTTTCCGCCAGGAACGACCACCGTGGACAAGATTGCACAGGAGAAATTCTTTGGGCCGGCGGTGGTACTTGATGTGACGAAAGAAGCGGAGCGCGATCCGGATTACCAACTTAATGCCAAAGACATTGCCGCGTGGGAGCAGAAGAACGGAAATATTCCTACCGGCGCAATCGTAATTCTCAGAACCGGCTGGTCGACGCGATGGCCGGACGCGGCGCGATATCGCAACCAGGACGCCAATGGCAAAATGCATTTCCCCGGTTTTTCGGTGGAGGCGGCAAGAATTTTGCTGCGGCGAAAGGTCAATGGCTTGGGTTGCGACACGCTGAGCATTGATCCGGGCAATTCGCCGGATTTTCCGGTGCACCACCTGGTGCTGGGCGCCGGAATCTATCAATTGGAGAATCTGGCAGATTTAAGCAGCCTGCCGGAGGCCGGTGCCTTCCTGATTGTGGCGCCGATCAAGCTGGAAGGCGGTTCGGGTGGAGCGGTGCGCGTGTTCGCGCTGGCAGGCAATTAAACAGCGCCGCTCGCAAGAACATTTTACCGGTTTCATACGTCTGATTACAGGATGTCCCTGGGGGTGGTTCGTGAATCCTTGCAAGATTCTTGTGCGCGGACTGGTGTGTTGCGCGTTGGCGGTGGCGTCCTGTACCGGAACGTTCGCCCAGAATGAAGCCGCGCAGTTTCCCGTAGCCACCAAGACCCTGAAAAACGGCATGAAGGTGCTGGTCCAGACCGACCACAGCATCCCGAATGTCGCGCTCTATATTTTTTATCGAATTGGTTCGCGGAATGAGCATCCGGGCACGACGGGGCTCTCGCACTTTTTTGAACACATGATGTTCAACGGTGCGAAAAAGTACGGACCCGGTGAACTGGACAAGGCGATGGAAGCGAACGGAGCAGCGAACAACGCCTACACCACGGAAAACACTACGGTTTACCAGGATTGGTTTCCGCGGTCGGCGCTGAATCTGATTTTCGACATCGAAGCCGACCGCATTCAGTATTTGAGTTTCGATCCCAAGAAAATCGAATCGGAGCGCGGCGTGGTGGCATCCGAGCGACGCACCAGCGTGGACGCCGACAATGCCGGCATTCTGGATGAGCAGTTACAAGCGACCGCATTTATCGCACATCCCTACCAGTGGCCAGTCGTCGGCTGGATGAGCGATATCGAGCACTGGACCCTGGATGACTTGAAGCATCACTTCGAAATGGGTTATGCACCGAACAACGCCACCATGGTCGTGGTGGGGGACGTTACGCCGGAAGAGATTTTTCAGCTCTGCGAAAAATATATTGAGCCGATTCCGCAGCATGCGCCGCCTCCGCCTGTGACCACCATTGAGCCGACACAGATGGGAGAACGCCGATTGGTGATGCGGAAGGTGGCAGAGCTGCCGCTGCTGCAGATTGCGTATCACGTTCCACAAACCAACAATCCGGATTTTTACGCGCTGAACATCTTGCGCACGGTGCTGGTGCAGGGCGAGAGTTCGCGGTTGTATCAGCGGCTGATCGACAAGGATCAGATCGCTCTCGATGTCGGGATATCGCTGGGTCCGGCATTCGACCCAACGATCGCGAAATTGTCGGTCCAGCCAAAGCAAGGCGTTGATCCGCAAAAGTGCGAAGCGGCGGTTTACGAGGAATTGGAAAAAGTGAAGAAGTCCGCGATCAGCGATCAGGAGCTGGAAAAGGCCAAGAACATCCGATTGGTAGAGTTTTACCAGCAGATGCGCACCATAAACGGCCGCGCCAATACCATTGGCACTTACGAAGTTTTCTTTGGCGACTACCACAAGTTGTTTGAAGCGGCGAAAAACTACGGCTCCGTGACGAAAGAAGACGTGCAGAGGGTAGCGCAGAAATATTTTGGCGCCAATAACCGGACAGTTGCCACGCTGATTCCCGACAGCAGCGAAGACGGGAGCGCCAAGCAATGAGCCGCAGACCGACCCGCTTCCTGATTGCGATGTCCCTAGCCTTGACGTTGGCGTTCGTCGCGGAGGGGCAGACGCTTAAGCTGCCGCCGCACGAAAAAATCACCCTGAAAAACGGCATGACTGTGCTGCTGATGGAAAAGCGCGGAGTTCCCATGGTCAGCTTCGCGGCCATCGTGAAAGCGGGATCGGCAGCCGATCCCGCAGGCCAGGAAGGGCTTGCTTCTGCTACGGCGGAGTTGCTGCGCAAAGGCACGACCAAGCGCAGCGCGCAAAAATTCGCTGAGGACCTGGATTTTATCGGCGCCAGCTTTGGCGCCGATGCCAGCGTAGATTTCACCGCGCTTTCCGCCGAATGCCTGACCAAGGACCTGGACAAGGGCCTGGATCTGCTGAGCGATGCGATGCTGCACCCGGCGTTTCCACAAAGCGAAGTCGACAAATTGCTGTCGCAGGACATCGACGGAGTGAAAGCGGCCAAGGACCAGGCGGAGTCGGTGGCACTGACTTATTACTACGGCTATCTCTTCGGCAAGCATCCGTACGCGCGGCCGGAAGGCGGTGATGAGCTTTCTCTGGCTCGCATCAAACGCGACGCCATCGTGAAGTATTACGAAGCGAATTACACCCCAGGCAACACCATTCTCGCGGTCGCAGGCGAATTCAATGCGGCCCAGGTGAAAACTAGGCTGGAGCAAATCTTCGGCGCGTGGATGGGTAAGGGAGCGGCACCGCCCGTGCTGACGGCACCGGAGCCGGTAAAGGGCAAAAAGCTTCTGCTGATCGACAAGCCAGATGCCACGCAAACCTTTTTTGTGATTGGAAACATTGGAACCGCGGCGAATGATCCGGACCGAGTTGCGATTCGTGTGGTGAACACAATTTTCGGCGGGCGGTTCACTTCGCAGCTTAACGAAGCGTTGCGTGTCGAATCGGGGCTCACTTACGGAGCGCAATCGTTTTTCGATTCGAAGAAGCAACCCGGAGCGTTTGCGATTTTCAGCTACACCAAGAATGAAAGCACGGTTCCGGCGATCGACCTGGCGTTGAAGGTTCTCGATAAATTGCACAAGGATGGCGTGACGGCAGACGAGCTGGCTTCAGCGAAGGCCTATATCAAGGGACAGTTTCCGCCATCCATCGAAACTTCGGGCCAACTGGCGCGGCGGATCGCAAGCAACGAGTTTTACGGTTTGAATGACGATGAAATCAATCAGCTGGAGGCGCGCCTTGATGCGGTGACGCTGCCGGTGGCCAAGCAAGTGATCGAGAAGCATTTTCCGGCTGACGGCCTGGTGTTCATGCTGATCGGTAAAGCCGCGGAGATCCGTCCGGCAGTGGAAAAATACGCGACGCAACAGGATACGCGTAAGATTTCCGAGCCGGGATTCTGGCCGGCGCCGGTGAAGCAGTGATCCGTCTTCCGTTTTTGGTTATGCGTAGGAACAGATTTAAGCGGCGTTCGAATTTGTGCGGGCTTCGCCGCTTTTTCGGGAGGACACATGAAGGTGCGCTTCGCAGTGCTGCTGGCAGTGTTGCTAGTGTCGGCTAATTTTGTCTGGTCGGCGGACGATTCATCGCTGCTGGCCACGGAGCCGACCATCAGCAAGGCGGAAATCGTGTTCGCATACGGCGGCTACCTGTGGACCGTGCCGCGCGCCGGCGGAGAGGCGCGCCAACTCACAACAGGCGGCCACGAGAGCAGTCCATATTTTTCTCCCGACGGAAAATGGATCGCGTTCACAGGGCAATATGACGGCAATGAAGATGTTTACGTGATGCCTGCAGAAGGCGGTGAGCCGAGGCGGCTGACCTGGCATCCGGCGAACGACGGTCCGGTGGGATGGACGCCCGACGGCAAGCGTGTGGCGTTTATTTCGACGCGCGACGCGTGGGCCGATGTCACGCGAATCTACACTGTGCCAGTGGAAGGCGGAGTGCCGGAAGTGTTGCCAATGTGGCGCGCGTTTGAGGGGACGTACTCGCCGGACGGCAAGAGCTTCGCTTACGTGCCCAATCTGAAATGGCAGGACGCGTGGAAGCGCTATCGCGGCGGGCAAACCACGCCGATTTACATCGTGCGGTTGAGCGACTTGCATCTCGAAAAAGTGCAGCGGGAAAATTCTAACGATGCGAATCCCGTCTGGGTGGGCGATACGGTCTATTTTCTTTCGGATCGCAACGGACCGGTGACGATTTTTGCGTACGATATGAAATCCAAGCAAGTGAAGCAGGTTTTGGAAAACAAGGGGCTGGACGTTAAATCGATTTCCGCTGGGCCAGATGCGCTGGTGTACGAGCAGTTCGGCGGAATCTACGTGCTGGACACGAAGAGTGGCCATGCCGAGCGAGTCAGCATTCATGTGGCGGGCGATCTGCCAGCAACGCGTCCGCATTGGGAAAAGGCGGCGGAGAAAATTTCGAACGCCAATATCTCGCCGGCAGGTGCGCGGGCCGTGTTTGAAACACGCGGAGAAATTGTGACCGTGCCGGCGGAAAAGGGCGACATCCGCAACTTGACGCGCACCACTACGGCTGTGGAGCGCGATCCGGCGTGGAGTCCCGACGGAAAATGGATCGCCTATTTTTCCGACGAATCCGGCGAATATGCGCTTCATCTGAAGGATCAGAGCGGCCTCGGTGAAGTGAAAAAACTCAGCCTAGGCAATCCGCCATCATTTTTCTACAGCCCAAGTTTTTCACCGGACAGCAAGAAAATTTCCTACATCGATAAGCGCCTGAACCTTTGGTACGTGGACATCGAACGGGGTACGCCGGTGAAGGTGGACACGGACTTGTACGAAGATCCGACCTACGCACTCGATCCGGCATGGTCTCCGGACAGCAAGTGGCTGACGTATTCGCGTTACTTGCAGAGCCACTTCCGCGCGGTGTTTGTGTACTCGATCGAGTCCGGAAAGAGCTCGCAAGTTACAGACGGAATGGGCGAAGCCCGCTTTCCCGTTTTCGATAAGAACGGCAAGTACATTTATTTTGGAGCGAGCACGGATTTCGGTTTGTCCTCGGGATGGCTGGATTTGACCAGCTTCCAGCATCCTGTTTCGCGCAGCATTTACGCCGTGGTGTTGAAAAAAGGCGAGCCCTCGCCGACAGCGCCGGAGAGCGACGACGAAAAAGTGAAAGCGGAGGAGAAGAAGCCGGAAGAGAAGTCCAAGGACGCCAAATCGAGCGAGAAGGACAAGAAAGAGTCCGACAAAAAGGACGCCGAAAAAAAGGATGCGGACAAGAAGGACGACGACAAGAAGGAGGAGAAAGTCGTCGTAACGATTGATCTGGATGGAATTGGCCAGCGCATCGTCTCGCTGCCGATCAAACCGGCGAACTATGTAGGACTCACGCCCGGCAAGCCCGGAATTCTTTATGTTACAGAAGGCCCGATGCTTCCTTCGATCAGTGGGCCGCCAGCATTTACGATCAGCAAGTTTGATCTGTCCACCAGGAAGACCGAGCCGTTCCTCGGCGGAGTGAACGGCGCCGCGTTTTCTTCGAATGGCGAAAAAGTGCTGTACCGGCAGGGCGAGTCGTGGTTCATCGCGGCTACCGCGGCTGCACCGAAACCAGGCGAGGGCGCGTTGAAACTCGACGGCCTGGAAGTGTATGTCGACCCGCGTGCCGAATGGAACCAGATGTACCACGAAGTATGGCGCATCCAGCGCGACTTTTTGTACGACCCGCATTGGCACGGTCTCGATCTGGCCGCGGCGGAGAAAAAATACGCGCTGTATCTGAAGGGAATCGGCGGGCGAGGCGATTTGAACCATCTCTTTACCGAAATGCTTGGGGAGGTCACCATCGGCCACATGTTTATTGGCGGCGGCGATTTTCCGAAAGCGCCGAAAGTGAACGGCGGCTTGCTCGGCGCCGATTACAAAATCGAGAACGGGCGTTATCGCTTTGCGCGCATCTATAACGGCGAAAATTGGAATCCGGATTTGCGCGCACCGCTCACGCAACCGGGTGTCGACGTAAAACCCGGCGATTATTTGCTGGAAGTGAACGGCGTGGACGTTAAGCCCAGCGCGGAAGTGTACCGCTACTTCGAAAACACCGCAGGGAAGCAAATTAAAATTAAGGTCGGTCCGAATCCGGACGGCAAAGATTCCCGAGAGACAACGGTGGTGCCCGTCGGCGATGATTTTTCGCTGCGCAATCGCGCGTGGGAAGAAGACAATCGCCGCAAAGTGGAGGAACTCAGCGGGGGCAAAGTTGCGTACGTTCATGTGCCGGACACAGCCACCGGCGGCTACTTGAACTTCAACCGCTTCTACTTCGCGCAAGTCGGCAAACAGGCGGCCATCATTGACGAGCGCTACAACCACGGCGGCCTGATCGCGGACTACATCATCGATCTGCTTGAGCGGCCGCTGCGCAACTGCGCGATTTCTCGCCAAGGGGAAAAATTCTGTTCGCCGCTCGCGCAAATCTATGGACCGAAGACAATGATCATCAACGAAATGTCCGGTTCGGGCGGCGATGCGTTGCCATGGATGTTCAAGCAGGACAAAATCGGCCCGCTGGTCGGCACGCGCACCTGGGGAGGCTTGGTGGGCATTTATGGTTATCCGCCGCTGATGGATGGCGGCGGCGTTACCGCGCCGCGCGTGGCGATTTACGGCTTGCACGGCGAATGGGAAGTGGAGAATCGCGGAATCGCTCCGGACATCGAGGTGGAAAATGATCCGGCGTCGGTCGCCGCGGGGCACGACGCGCAGCTCGAAAAAGCGGTCGAGGTCACACTGGAAGCGCTCACTAAGCACCCCGTTGTGATTCCGGATCATCCACCATATCCGAATTATCACCAGAAGTAGGACGGGCGCGCTGCAGCGCCCGAAAACGGAAAAGCCCAATGCGGGTGCGTGCCCTAAGCAAGAACAGCACCCATCCACGTTGTATTATGCTCGTCCATAAATGCCGGAACTTCCTGAGGTCGAAACCGTCGCGCGTGGTTTGCAGTCCGCTGTGGCTGGCCGCCGCATCCTGACGGTCACGCTGCGCAAAACTGATTTTATCGACGATCCCGCGGCGCTCGAACGCGAACTGCCTGGACGCCACATCGTGCGCGTCGAACGATTTGGCAAGTTCATGCTGCTGCAGCTTGCCGCAGGCGTCCTGCAGTCTCAGCGGGCATCGTCGGGCGACGAGAACGCACCAGCACCAATCAGCGAAGCTTTACTTGTGCACCTCGGCATGACCGGGCATCTTGCCCCGCACTTTGCGGAACAGCCGGTTGCCAAGCATACGCACGTAACTCTTGTGCTCGACGATGGCCGTGAGTTGCGCTACACCGACGCGCGCCGCTTCGGTCGCATGGCTTATCTCTCCGGCCCCGCCCTTGCTGCGGAACTTGAAAGATTCGGCGCCGACCCTTTGCACATCGGCTCAGCTGAATTCGAGCGTCGGATTCGAGCCAGCCGCGCGCGCATCAAGGCGCTGCTGCTTGATCAAACCGTTCTCCGCGGCGTGGGCAATATTTATGCGGACGAAAGTTTGTGGAAGGCAAGAATCCACCCCGCTAAAACGGGCGCACGCTTGACCGACACCGAGGCCGAATCATTGCGCAGGGAGCTTCGCAAAATTCTGCTCAAAGCTATTGACCTGCGCGGTTCCTCCATTTCCGATTTTGTTGACGCGGGCGGCATCCCCGGCGATTATCAGCAGCACCATAAAGTGTACGGACGCGAGGGACAAAGCTGCATGCGTTGCGGCGCGAAAATCAGGCGGATCGTCGTGGCCGGGCGCAGCAGCCATTTTTGCCCGTACTGCCAGCCGG
>DASSYL010000451.1:0-7062 GCA_035703315.1 Candidatus Acidiferrum sp.
CCAAGCCGAACCCCCCGCCCAGCGCAGATGAGGGAGGAATCTGGCTCTGAAACGTAGGGTTGCTTACGAGCGTGCAGCCGCGGTTGGTGTTTTCTATGCCGTACAGATCGGCGGGCGGTTGATTTTGCACGCCGGCAGGGAAATGAATGCCGCTGATGAAGCGAACCGTTCGCGAACTAAGCGGCGCCTGATTGTTGCTGAAGAATGCGCCCGTGCGTGCTAGCGCTACCGCCAGGTCATTTGCGTCAACCGTTGCGCTGAAGTTTCCAACAGCCGTCGCCGGTGCGTTTGGCGTGCGATAGACGCCCAGCACAAAGCCCGCGCGATCCACGACGGCAACGACCATGTCCACATTCGTCGAGGTCACGGCAGCCTGCACGATTTTTTGCACGTCGGCGATTTGCAGCGGTTGAACAGACGGCGACGGCGGCGTAGGAGTGACTGCCGTGTCGCTTCCCCCACCGCAGCCCGCGAAGAGCAGCGCCAGTGCGCCGGCCGCGCCCAGAGCCAGCATTGCGCCGAAGGCGAGTATGCGTCGGCGTCTCTCCAACAAGCGCTGCGAACGCAGGGGGCGTCGGAGTTCTCTGACTTTTTTCATCGGAACGATACTAGCCTTGGTAACACAGCGCGTACATGCGCTCAATCTCCGCCGCGGAGGTTGGAGCCAATCAGTGAACGTTCAGCCGGCCGCAGGCTCGGTTATTGACTGTCCGCATTCTGTCGTGAAAAGCGTTGCTCGTCTGCGATGTGTGTTGTTAGCTAGACGAGACTTCTTTTCCTTGTGACATTCTCAGGGCGACGCTTTCAGGCAAACTGCATGCAGACATTTTTTTCTCGCTTCGTGCGGCAAATGTTTGGTCTGCACCGGCTGGCGTTGGCTTGCTGGTTGGCCGCCACCGCATTTTCCCAACCTGCGTGTGGACAACAGCAAGCACAACAGTCGCCCTTGCGCATCCCCCGCCAGCAGGCGCAAACCACGGCAGCATTGGACGGGGTTGTGAGATCCGGAGCGGCATCCAGATCTCAGTTACCGGCCAGCGGTGCCGTTTTGACCCTGCGAAACCTCGCTTCCGGAGTGACCACGCAGGTTTCTGCGAACGGCGAAGGCGTTTTTCGGGCATTTCCACTCGCTCCAGGAGACTATTCGGTCCACATACACGCCGAAGGTTTTGCTGAAGGTAGATTGGAGCACTTGACGCTGCGAGCGAACGAGATCCTTACGCTGGAAATTTCTCTAGAGCCGTCAGCAGCCAGTGAACTTCGTTCGCGCCTTCCACGCTTGCCCGAACTGGGCCCTCCGCCGGTTACAGCAACCGACGTGCTTGCCGGCAGCTATCGAGAATTCCGCCATCGGCTGGATTCCGATCCCAACTACGTGTTGAACCTTGCGCCGGAAAGTTTGCCACCCGCCGCCGATGTCTTTGCCACGGTGCCGGATCGCTGGGCGCTACAACAGCCGGAGTATCGCCGCTACGCCGCGCCTGGCGAATACGTCTACACCAAACCGCACTGGTACGACCCATTCAATCGCAACCGTTTGAAGGGCGACGAGCCGATCTGGCCATCATTGCTTGGCCAACAGGTTTTTCTAAATATTACGGCGACTTCAGACACGACCTTCGACGCACGACGCGTGCCTTCTCCGAGTAATGTCAGCTCGCCGAACCCTGCAAGCAACGAATTTTTCGGCCGCGGCGAACAGGAATTTATAGACCAGACGCTGCGCTTCAGCTTCGATCTGTTCCACGGAGATACTTCGTTCAAACCCGTGGACTGGCGCGTTCGCATCACGCCGGAAATCAGTATCAATGATCTCAACGTACGCGAACTCGGTATCGTTGGCCCTGACGTCCTCAGTGGAACCAATCGCTTCGATACGCATGTCGGCTTGCAGGAAGCCTTCGCGGAAGTGAAGCTGCACGATATTGGCCCTAACTATGATTTCATCAGCCTCCGCGCCGGCATCCAGCAATTCAATGCAGACTTTCGCGGCTTTCTTTTTGTGGATGAGCAGCCCGCAGTGCGTATCTTTGGCGATCTGCTCTCGGACAAAATCGAATACAACGCCGCCTATTTCCAGTTCCTCGAGAAAAATACAAACAGTGGACTGAATACGTTCGAACGCCGGCATCAACAGGTGGTTCTCGGCAACGTGTACCTTGAGGATTTCTTCTTTCCGGGCTACACGGCGGAATTTGTCGCCGCATGGAACAAGGATGACGCGACGATTCGCTACGACGACAACGGATTTCTCGTGCGACCAGCGCCAATTGGAACGGTCGTGAACCAGAATCCCGGTGCCGGACCAATCCCGCACGCCATTCGCGTTGGCTATTTCGGCTGGCTGGGGAGCGGGCACATCCGTCGCTTCAACCTCACCCATGCCTTCTATCAGGCAATCGGCGAGGACACGTTCAATCCTATAGCGGGCCGGCCCGTTACGGTGAACGCGCAGCTCGCCGCCGCCGAAGTTTCCTACGATCGCGATTGGGTGCGCTATCGCGTGTCCGCGTTTTACACCAGCGGCGACGCCAATCCGCGCGATGGCCGCGCGCGCGGCTTCGATTCCATCCTGGATCTGGATTCATTTGCGGGTGGCCTGTTCAGTTTCTGGAATCGCGAAGGATTTCGACTCACGGGCTCCGGCGTCTTGTTGACCACACCCGGCAGCTTGATTCCCTCTATGCGCGCCAGCAAAGACGAGGGCCAGGCCAACTTTGTGAACCCAGGGATTTTTCTCGCCAACGCCGGAGCGGATTTTGACATCACCCCGAAACTTAAGGGTTTCGCGAACGTCAACTTTCTTCGCTTCGAACGCACCGAGCCTCTCGAGTTTGTTCTGTTTCAGTCGCCCATTCGCCATACCATCGGCGTGGACTATGGAGCCGGCGTAACCTACCGCCCGCCGCTTTCGGAAAATATCGTTCTGACTGGTGGAACTGCGATGCTGGCGCCCCTCGACGGCTTCCGCCATATTTATGGCGGCAAGACTTTGTTTTCGCTGTTTGGCTCGGTGAAGCTGGTCTTCTGACGCGATGAGGACAAAAGCGCTACAACATATGGCAAGGCTTGCCGGGAAACCTGGCATGTTCATCGCGCTATTTTCCTGCGCGTCGGTCGCGCTCCTGTTGACAAGTTTGCGCGGATCGGCGACGCCGCAAATTTCATTGCAAAACGGCATGGGCCAATCGCGCGAAGAAGCCGATCGCAAATCCGCCGGCTGCGTCACGTGTCATTCTCCGATGGACGAGCCGACGATGCATCCGACGAAGACTGTCCAGCTCGGCTGTACAGACTGTCACGGCGGAAACCCCTCCTCCACCGCCGGGCCGGGTGCCGCGCCGAATTCGCCTGAATATCTTGCTGCGAAAGAAAACGCCCACATCCAGCCGCGCGATCTTGTTTTTAGGAATCGTGGCGCTTTGCCCGAACGGGTATTTACGAAGTGGCTGCGGGAATCCGCGGAATACGTCAAATTTGTGAATCCCGGTGACTTGCGGGTTGCGGCTGAAACCTGCGGCACGGCTGGCTGCCACGCCAGCGAAACGCGTACCGTTTCCACCAGCATGATGACGCACACCGGTATGCTCTGGAACGCGGCGCTCTACAACAACGGCGGAATCCCTACAAAAAACACCCGCTTTGGCGAGAGCTACGATCGCAACGGCCTGCCTCAATCCCTGAAAACAATTCCGCCGCCAACGGTCGAAGAAACGCGCACCAAGGGCGTGCTGCCGGAGCTTTTGCCACTAAATCGCTGGGAAACCTCGCAGCCCGGCAACGTCCTGCGCGTCTTCGAGCGCGGCGGCGAAAAGAAAGCCGAAATCGGAAATCCAACGCGCGCTGAACAACCCGGCAAGCCCGATGACAAACTCAGTGAACGGGGCTTTGGCACCGAGCTGCGCACTGATCCTGTTTTTCTCGGACTACAGAAGACACGCCTGGTGGATCCGGTGTTGTCGCTTCCCGGAACCAACGATCATCCCGGCGACTATCGCGCCAGCGGCTGTTCGGCGTGTCATGTGGTTTACGCAAACGATCGCGATCCTGCGCATTCGGCGTCGTACGCCGCGTTCGGGCACTCCGGCACCAGTCGAACCGCCGACCCTACAATCGACAAATCACAGCCGGGCCATCCGATCAAACACGCGTTCACGCGCTCCATTCCTTCCAGCCAATGTATGGTCTGCCACATGCATCCCGGCACGAACATGCTCACTACGTATTTCGGGCTCACCTGGTGGGACAACGAAATCGATGGCGAGCGCATGTACCCCGCGAAACAGAAAAATCCCACTGAGGTAGAACGCTACCAGTCCGGCTTGCGCAATCCGGAAGCCGCTGCCGCTCGCGGCTTGTGGGGTGAAGAGAAATTTCTCGATCAATCCGGCAGCCCCGAATTCAACAAACAACTCAAGACGACTCAGTTCGCTGATTTTCACGGCCACGGCTGGGTCTATCGAGGCGTCTACGCGCACGACCGCAAAGGCAACTGGCTCGACAAGGACGGTTCAAAAATTGACTTTGATGATCCTGACCGTTTCGGCAAAGCCGTGCACCTTGCCGACATTCACCTCGAAAAGGGCATGCAGTGCAACGATTGCCACTTCGCACAGGACAATCACGGCGACGGAAAAATTTATGGCGAACCGCGCGCCGCCGTCGAAATCGACTGCACCGATTGCCACGGCACCATCAACGCGCGCGCTTCGCTCATCACTTCGGGGCCCGCAGCTCCTCCCGGCGGGCGTCGACTCGAAGCGCTCCGCACTCCATGGAAACAGCGCCGCTTTGAATGGCGCGGCGACACGTTGATTCAGCGCTCCATGGGCGACGAATATAAAGAGTGGGAAATCGTCCAGACGCGCGACACCGTCACGCCCGGCAAAGCGCACTTCAGCCCAAAATCCTACCGCGCAAAGTTAATGAGCAAATCCGGCTGGCCGCTCGCCGCGGTTCCATCCGAAGCTTCACAACTCGCGCACGCCAACAGCTCGATCGCCTGCTATACCTGCCACACGTCGTGGACGCCGACCTGCTTCGGCTGCCATTTGCAAATGACCGCCAACGCGAAACGGCCCATGCTGCACAACGAAGGAACCACCACGCGCAACTACACCAGCTACAACTTTCAGGTGCTGCGCGACGATATTTATATGTTGGGCGTCGACGGCACAGTCACCGGCCATCGCATCGCGCCTGCTCGCTCGTCGTGCGCCGTGTTGGTCAGCTCGCAAAACGCCAAACGGGAGTGGCTCTACTACCAGCAGCAGACCATCTCATCACCAGGCTTGTCCGGTCAGGCTTTTAGCACGTTCGTGCCGCACACGGTTCGCGCAAAAGAGACCAAACAGTGCAGCGACTGCCACGTCTCTGCCGCCAACGATAACAACGCCTGGATGGCGCAGCTGCTTCTGCAAGGCACTAACTTCATGAACTTCATGGGTCGCTACGTCTACGTAGCGACCGGAGACCACGGCCTAGAAGCCGTTGCCGTCGCCGAACACGACGAACCCAATGCTATTTATGGCAGCGACCTGCATCGCATCGCTTATCCCGACGACTACAAGAAATTTGTCGCGCAGGGCAGGGAACTTCGCACCACTTACGAGCATCCCGGCACCGTGCTCGACGTCCAAGCGCGCGGAGAGTATGCCTACGCCGCGCAAGGAAAAGGCGGCTTCCGCGTCTTGGACATCGCCAATATCGATAACAAAGGCTTTTCGGAGCGTATGACCACGGCACCGGTTTCCCCGCTGGGGCAAAAATTTTTTGTTCCCACAAAAAACGCCGTCGCTGTCAGTTCTCCCACGACACTCGGCGTTGATCCGCTTCGCGTCCAGCTTCCCGAGAACGAGGAGCAGCGGATTCCCCTGCTCTATGGTTTTCTCTATGTTGCCGACAGCGAAGAAGGTCTGGTCGTTATTGGCACGCCGGATCTCAAATCCCGCAGCCCGGGTGTCGGCACGCTGCTCGACGGCAATCCCGCCAATAATTTCCTGCAACGCGCTTTGGCTTTTAACCCCGACGGAATTCTCACCGGCGCACGCCGGATAACCATCGCGGGAAACTACGCTTATGTGCTGACCGAAAAAAATCTCGTGGTGATCGATCTCGAAAATCCACTCACGCCCAAAGTCACGGCAACGCTTGGCCAACCTACGCTCGAAGATCCACGCGGCATCGCCATTCAATTTCGCTACGCGTTTGTTGTGGACCGCTTCGGCCTCAAAGTGCTCGACGTGACAGACCTCGCGCATCCTCGGCCGGTGGAAAAGGCAAAAGTTACGGTTGACGACGCGCGAAACATTTATGTCGCGCGGACCTATGCGTACATCGCCGCCGGAAAAAACGGCCTGGGCATCATCGACGTCGAAAACCCGGAATCGCCGCGCTTCGATCAATTCTTCAACGCCAGCAACTCCATGAACGACGTGAACGACGTAAAAATCGGAATGGTTGCCGCCAGCGCCTTCGCTTTCGTGGCCGACGGTCACAATGGTCTTCGCGTCTTGCAGATCGTCTCGCCTTCGGACGATCCCGCTCATTTCTCGGGTTTCAGTCCGCGCCCGACGCCGAAGCTCATAGCCACCGCGAAAACCAGGGGGCACGCTCTCGCCATTTCCAAGGGGATTGATCGCGACCGCGCCGTGGACGAGTCCGGCAACCAGATTTCCGTCTTTGGGCGCCGCGGTGCACGGCCCTTAAACCGCGGCGAAGCGCAGAGGCTCTACCTGCGTGACGGAAAGGTCTATACCGTCCAAGACGAAGCGCATGATCTGCAAGTTGAGAGGAACGCGGACCTTATCGGTCCGGATTCGTGGAGCAGAGTCGTCGAGAAAGCCGCGCGGTGGTTCTCCTTTCCTATGTCACGCTGACATAAATTCGCTTTTTATTCGTACTGTCTCTTCGTACAGGTTTCGCTTTGCCGCTCCGCGTCCTTCAGCGCTAACTGCATTAACCTTTGTCCTTTCAACCCTTTATCCTTACAATGCATCTAATGAAATGAAAATGTTCTGTTCACGTTTCTGTGCATAGCACCCATCAAAATAATTCGTGACC
>DASSYL010000040.1:0-5402 GCA_035703315.1 Candidatus Acidiferrum sp.
TTCATGCCGGATTCACCGGCTCAACACACTATTGTATTGACCAAGGCCGAATACGGCTCTACGACGGAGCGGATGGCCACGCCGGAAGAATTGTTGGCGTTGCAGCTGCTTGCCGAAGAAGATGCCGTCATCGAGGCCATCGAATCAGTGGCGCAACTGCCGGAACCTAAAACCACCCCGGTGATTGAGGCCCCGCAGGTTTCCAGCATAGAAGCGAAAATCGTCCAACCTGGCTCGGACGATCAACAAGTGGTAGCAATCGAGGACTCTGTCGTCGAAGCCGTCCCGCCTGGTGAGCTCACGCATCGACCCGATGGTGTGCTCGAACTTGCCGCTATTTTCGATCAACATCGTATTTGGGTCGAAAGCGGCGGTGAAGCCGGCGCGAAGGCTGATCTCTGTGGCGCGGATCTGGTAAATGCCGATTTGACCGGCGCCAACCTTCAAGGCGCCTTTCTGCAGCGAGCGAACCTGCGTGGCGCCGATCTTTCCATGGCCAACCTGCGCCATGCGTCTTTGGTGCAGGCAGATTTGTGCAACGCTAACCTGCTCGGCACGGAATTGCGTGGCGCAAATTTGATGGGCGCTACCCTGTATGGCGCGGAGGGCTTGTGGCTAGGACGGATGGGTGGCGCGAATCTCTATGACGCCATGCTGCCCGAAACAATCTCCTCGATTGACGGTGCCAAGACCGTTTGGGAAACCACCAAAAGCGCGCGGTGGTTCTATTTCCTAATGCTGTCGGTTTGCGCGCTCTGTGCGCTGGGCGTCGCCACGACCAGTGATGCGCGGCTGATTCTCGACGGCCAGACCATTCCGATTGCGCGCCTCGGTAACATCCTGCCGATGAACGCGTTTTACTTGATCGCACCCATCGCCTTGGTCGTTCTCTTTGTGCGCTTTCAGTTCTTGCTACTACGCGTATGGAGCAGCATGTCCGCTTTACCCGCTGTTTTTCCTGACGGACAAACCGTGGAGCGCGGCGGCCCATGGTATCTGATGGGCCTGGTGCGTCGTCATTTCCGCTGGCTGCGCGAAACCAAGACGCCGGTCTCGTGGCTCGAAACGATTATGGCCGCGGCCCTCGCTTACTGGGCTGTTCCGGCCACAATCGCTCTTTTATGGGTGCGTTATCTGGTTCGCCAGGATTTGCGTGGGACTTCGCTCCACGTGCTCTTTTTTGTTCTCAGCGTCAGTGTCGCCACCGGCTTGCCCGCTGTAGTAAGCCGCGTCATTCGCACCGGTGAAGAAAGGCGGCCGACCACACGCAACGTTTTTCGCCTGGCGCTGCTCACGTTGCGGGCGCCGTTGGCCGCCGGCCTGGTGCTTCTGATTCTTTCTTGCGGCGTGATCTGGGGAATTCCGGCAGACTCCGATGCGTCGCGCCGTTATTTCAGTGCCAGCCCGCGCCGCTGGGCCGCCGAAACATTTCGCCTGGTCGGTTATCGTCCGTACGCCGATTTGGTCGAGGCCACGCTCGTGCCGCGCAGTGCGCGCCTTGTAACTCCCGCGATGGATGCGCCCAATGACGGCGCAGGTGCCAAACTCAACGAAAACAGCCTTCGCTACGCGCGCGCTTACCGTGCCACCCTCGGCGGGGCGCGTCTCTGGCGCGCCGATCTTGTGGGCGCTTATTTGACCGAAGCAGATTTGCGCAACGCCAATTTACGCGAGGCGCGTATGCGTGACGCGGTTCTCGATCACGCCCGCGCCGATCATGCCCAATTTATTTCCGCCGACGGCAAGTATGCCAACCTGACCGGTGCTGACCTGCGCTCCAGCGACATGACTTATGGCGTTTTCGAGGAAGCCAACTTCGCCGGAGCGAAACTCGCAGGCGCTTCGTTGTACGGAGCAAATGTCCGCCACACGAGCTGGCTGCGCGCCGACCTGACCCGCAGCGACATGCGCGACACGCAAGCGCAGGAATCCGAATTGTCTCTCGCCAATCTCGAGCAAACTGATTTTTCCGGCGCCAAGCTCGCGGGCGCAAAATTCGGCGGGGCGCAATTTAAGGGAACGATCCTGCTTGGTGCAGACTTGCGAAATACCGATCTGCGCGGCGCGGCCTTTCCTGGTGCTGTTCTGCGCGACACTCCAATGGATGGCGCCCGCGTCGACGGCGCGGATTTCCGCGGCGCTTTGGGCCTCACTGCCAACGAAGTGTGCTCCACCACCGGCTGGCAAACCGCCCAGTTTGACCCCGACATCCTCGCCGCCGTGCAAAGCCGTTGCGGCGGACCGCACTAGTCGTTTCTCTTAGCGTTCTTCGCCGAACAGCTTGATGTCCGCCGGACCCTCTTGCAAGGGCGTCACCGCCCGTCCTTGCACCAATTCCCGGATCTGCTCCACGATATCCGGATTGGCCAACGTCGTAATGTCGCCGGTGTGCATGCGATTCGAAATCGCCGCTAGCACGCGCCGCATGATTTTTCCCGAACGGGTCTTGGGCATGTCCGGCACCACGTGAATCCGCTTTGGCCGCGCAATCTTTCCGATCATCGTTTCAATCGTCGCCATCACTTTGTCAATCACTTGCTTGTTCGGCTTCATGCCCGGCTTGATCGAAATATAGACCTCCGGCACGCGCCCTTTGATCTCGTCCACCACTGGAACCACAGCCGCTTCCGCAATTTCGTCCACGGCCAAACACGCCGACTCGATCTCCTTCGTTCCCAGCCGGTGGCCCGCGACGTTGATCACGTCGTCCACGCGCCCCAAAATCCGGTAGTAACCGTCGACCGCCGCCATCGCTCCGTCACCTGCGAAATATGGCCAGTCACGCCAGTTCGTACTGTTCGGGTCTTTGCAGTATTTCGAGTAATACTGCTTCACAAAGCGATCCGGATCGCCCCAAATCGTTTGCATGATTCCCGGCCACGGATTGCGAATGCAAATATTCCCCGCGGCGTTTTGTCCCGGCTTCACTTCCTTTCCGTTCTCATCCCAGATGATCGGATAAATTCCCAGCACGGCTGGCCCTGCGCTCCCCGGCTTCATCGGATCCATGGCCGGCTTTGTCGAACACAAGACTCCGCCGGTCTCCGTCTGCCACCAGGTGTCCACAATCGCCGCGTCGCCTTTGCCCACCACATCGAAGTACCAGCGCCATACTTCTGGCTCGATCGGCTCGCCAACGGTGGTCATGTGCTTGAATTTATAGTTGTACTTCGCCGGCTCGTCCGGCCCGGCCTTGCGCAGCATGCGAATCGCCGTCGGCGAGGTATGAAAAATGTTTACGTCCAATCGCTCCGCAATGCGCCACGGCCGTCCCGCATCTGGAAACTGCGGTACGCCTTCATACAACACGCTGGTCGCGGCCAGCGCCAGCGGTCCGTACACAATGTATGAATGTCCGGTAATCCATCCAATGTCCGCCATGCACCAATACACGTCGCCCGCATGAATGTCCTGGTAATACTTTGAAGTGCCCGCGACGTATGCCAGATATCCCCCCGTCCGGTGCTGGCATCCTTTCGGTTTCCCCGTCGTCCCGCTGGTGTACATCAAAAAGAGCGCCGCCTCTGCGTCCTGCGAAACCGGCTCGACCGTGTGCAACGCATAATCTTTCAGAACGTCGTCCACAAAAAAGTCCCGCCCCATCACCATAGGCGCTTCCGAAGAAGTTTTCCGGGGATACCTTCGCCACACCAACACCTTGTCGATTTCCTGGCCTTCCTTTTTCGCTGTTTCAATCGCGATGTCCGCGTTGCCCTTGTGATCGATCCACTTTCCGTTCCGCCAATATCCATCGGCGTAAATCAACACGCGGCTCCCTGAATCCGCAGCACGCAGTCCACAAGCTTCGCCGCTGAATCCGCCAAACACGACTGAATGCACCACGCCCAGCCGCGCGCACGCCAGCATCGTGATCGGCAGCTCCGGAATCATCGGCATGTGAATCGTCACGCGGTCGCCGGTTTTCAATCCCGCAAAATCCCGCAGCATCGCCGCTGTCTCGTTTACCCGTACATACAGCTCACGGTAGGTAATCACTTGCGGCGCTTCCTGCTCGGGCTCCGCCACAAAAATAAATGCCGCTTTGTTTTTATGTTCGGCCAAGTGCCGGTCGACGCAGTTGTAGCAAGCGTTTAGCTTTCCACCAACGAACCATTTCCAGAACGGCGGCTTCGACGTATCCAGCGTCGTATGCCAGTAGCGGTCCCAGTCCAGCAAGTCCGCGTACTTTCGGAAGCACTCGGGAAACTCCTCTTCGCGAAATGACTCTACAAATGCCGGATCAATCAAATTGGTCTGCGCCACGAAACTTGCCGGCGGGGGAAAGCGCTCCTCTTCCTTCCAATGCACCGCGATCTGTGCATTGATGTCCTCCAACTGCGGGAAAAACTTTTGGCTCGACTTCGCGTCGCCCGGCGCTTTAGGCGGCATCTTCCCTGTGCCGTTGGCCTTGCCTTTTGCAGTCGCCTTCTTTGATTTGTTCGGACGTGATTTGGCCACGACTCCCCTTTCGACACCACGATGTCTTGTGAAAATGATGCTACCGCGCGGCGAACGCCGTCAATCCGTGCCGGTCGCTCGGCCTTCAGACCCGTGTCTATACTGTTGCAGTAGCCGCCGGCACCGGGTCGTAGCTTTGAACACTTCTACATTGAACTCTTGAACCGCCTACTTCGCCGCCACCTCATCCCAAATCCGAAAATGTAAAAGTCGTACGCCCCATGGGTGTCGTCTGTCCATGATCGCGGTTGGCAATCTGCACCACACTCAGTGTTCTCCATAATGTCGGATATTAAAATTGGAAGCAGCACATCATTTGTACCTTTTCTCGTAGTCAACTCTTTCCCAAGCCGTCATCCATTTTTTGTAATGGGTTGATAATTAAGATGTTAATTTTATGTATCCTATTTGTTTTCTTGATTGCAGCCAGTTTGGCCGAAGGTACCAGGTCTGCTCGCGCGAGCGAGCGATTTAAGTTTCCGCACAGGCTTTGAGTGTGTCCGTGGCTTGTCCGGCTTGAATCTCCTTTTTTGGTACTTTCGCTTCTTGGACGAACAACTAGGAACCCTAGGCGTTTCGGCGCGCAGCTTTGCGTACCAGCGCCTTCACTGGTTGTGTGTCCAGATAACCTCTCACCGCGAAAGGCAGGGGAATGAAAAGAATTTCTTTCTTGTTTGTGCTCGTTTTGTTGTTAGGCTCCGCCAGCCCTTCCGCATTTGGTCAGGCCACCGCCACCGGCACTATCCAGGGCGTGGTCACCGATAAATCAACCTCCGTAATCAGCGGCGCCGAAGTCGTCATCACCAGCAAGGCCACCGGCGCCTCAAGAACCGCTGCAACCAGCGAAGAAGGAACTTTTCGCTTCGACTTTCTGCCGGCTGGCATCTACACAGTAAAGATTTCCAAAAACGGCTTCACCGCGCTCGTGCAAACCGTCGAACTTC